>JAYUVA010000138.1:0-3680 GCA_043754375.1 Candidatus Kuenenia sp.
AGTGTTTTCGTTTAACCCGATGCCAGAGGCGAGGCATTTCGAAGGGATTCCTCCCCGTGGGGTCGGGTTAAACCAGTAAATCAACAGACCGCTAGCGCCATGCGGCTCACTTAACAACACGTCCCTCGATCCTGGCCGCGCGGTGTATAGTCGTTTAACCCTGAGCCGCAGGCGACGGCGTGATCCGAAACCGTCGCCTGCGGCTCAGGGTTAAACAATGACCGACCTCGAAAAGAACAGTCTTAAGAGAACAAGTATCAATGTCTGAGAACAAGGCCCTGATTCCTCGCCCAACGCTATCGTCTCTTGCGCCGGTACTGCCGCTGGCGGCGATCGGCCAATCGATTCCGTACGAACGATTCCTCGACTGTGTGCATTGCGGACTCTGTACGTCCGCTTGTCCGACCTATGTGGAAACGGGGGACGAGAACGACAGTCCGCGTGGGCGCATCTACCTGATGCGGTCGGTGGTGGACGGGCGACTGCCGCTGACAGACAACGTACGGCGACACCTGGACCTGTGCCTGGATTGCCGAAGCTGCGAAACGGCGTGCCCCAGCGGCGTTCAATACGGACGACTGATCGAACCGTTTCGAGTCGAGATGCATGAACGGGCACCGGCAAATGCGGTGGCGGATTCGCAGCATGGCACAGTCCCGCAGTCGGGAGGACATCGGCCCGATTGGTTTCATCGCTGGATCATGTACGGTCTGTTTCCTCATCGCGGCCGCATGCGTTGGGCTCTGAAACCGGCACGGCTGATGCAGATACTGGGGTTCGATCGGCTGGCGGACAGGATCGGAATAACCCGACTTCTGCCGTCAAAACTGCGTCGGATGCAGGCGCAATTGCCGAAACTCAAGGCATCACTTCCTGAGTTGCCGGCGTTTCTGCCGGCCAAAGGCATTCGCCGGGCTCGAGTGGGACTTTTTATTGGTTGCGTGGCCGATGCCATGTTTCGACACGTTCATTGGGCGACGGCCCGTGTCCTGCAGGAAAACGGCTGTGATGTCGTCATCCCGGAAAGTCAGAGATGCTGCGGAGCCATTCATTATCACAGCGGAGCGTCACAGCCGGCGCTTGATCTGATGGACCAGAATATTAACGCTTTTCAAAACGACGACCTGGATGCCGTGATCGTGAATGTCGCTGGCTGCGGGGCAATGATGAAAGACTACAGCCATATTCACCTCGAACTGACAGGCGGGAAGGCGGATCATATGGACGTCGGCGAGAGCCGTCAGAGCAAGTTCTGCAGCAAGGTGAAGGACATCAGCGAATTCCTCATGGCACTGGGACCGATCAAGCCACAAGGACGCATTGAAGCTGTCGTGGCGTACCAGGATGCGTGTCACCTGCAACATGCTCAAAGGATTCGTCAGCAACCGCGAGACCTGTTGAAACTGATCCCCGGGATTTCCGTGCGGCCGATCGCGGAAGCGGAACTCTGCTGCGGTGCGGCGGGAAGCTACAATCTGACACAACCGGAAATGGCTGATCGGCTGGGGCAACGCAAGGTCGGATGCCTGATGGATGTGCAGCCCGACGTGGTGGTTTCCGGCAATGCAGGCTGTTCATTGCAGTTGCAGGCCAAACTCAGGGAAGCAAGTCACAACGTCGCAGTGCTGCATCCGATGGAACTGCTCGACCTGAGTTACCGTGGCGGACGTTTGAGCGAACTCACATGACAAATCCGGAATCAATCCTCGCATCAATCAATCACCGTCCACAAATCCGCGCGGTCGTATTTGACATGGACGGTTTGATGCTCAACACCGAAGACGTGTTCGACATTGCTGGTAAACAGCTGCTGGAACGACGCGGTCTGGAAATGACGGACGTGATCCGCCACAGCATGCTGGGTCGGCGCCCGGTCGATGCGTTCAATGCCTTGAAACTGCATACCGGTATGACCGATCGCATCGAAGATCTGATGTGCGAAACGAGGGAACTCTTCGAAGCCATCGCCGAGAATTCTCTGGCAATGATGCCTGGGCTGCACGATGTGCTCGAGTTGATCGAATCACTGGATCTGCCACGGGCCGTCGCCACGTCGTCGCCACGTGCTTACATGACGCCGCTGCTGGAACGCTTTGAATTACTGCATCGGTTCCACTTTACACTGACCGCCGAAGATGTGACGCACGGCAAACCACATCCTGAAATCTATCAGCTGGCGGCGAGTCGGCTGAATGTCGTGCCGGCTGAGATGCTGGTTCTCGAAGACAGCGAAATCGGCACCCGCGCCGCTCATGCGGCAGGAGCCTGGATCGTCTCTGTCCCCAACCGCCACACCGAATTCGGCGACTTCAGCATGAGCCGCCTGAAGATCGACAGTCTCCTCGACGAGCGACTCCACAAACTGCTGCGTTCCTAGACCTGTGTGAATCGCTGAATGATTTTCCTGCCTCATTCACCAATGGAGTACACATCGATGGGACTTATCAAAGAATTCAAAGACTTTGCCATGAAAGGCAACGTCGTTGACATGGCCGTAGGCATTATTATCGGCGCTGCGTTCGGGAAGATCGTCAGTTCCTTAGTCGCGGACGTGATCATGCCACCGATCGGGAAACTGATTGGCGGAGTCGAGTTCACCGACCTGCACTTGTCCCTCGGAATAGCCCCGGAAACGAAGGACAAGGCAGGCAATGTCGTGGCTGGCACAGAAGTTTTCCTGAACTACGGCAATTTTCTGCAGACCGTGTTCGACTTCCTGATCGTGGCGGCGGCTGTGTTCGCGATGATCAAGATCATGAATACCGCAAAGGCCAGATTCGAAAAGCAGGCTGCAGCCACACCCCCGATTCCAGTTGTTACGCCCGAAGACGTGCTTCTGCTGCGCGAAATCCGCGACGCACTGAAGAAGCGATCATGATGATTTCGCTCCGCTTCGGCACGTTTGTCCATAATGTCCAACGTATCTGGAAACGCTGGACGGACGACGTCGGTTTTCATCCACACTCTTCACTTGCCACTTAACCGGGTGTAGTCGCGTTTGATTGTAAAATTGCTGACCCTACCGGATTCTACGTGTGTGTTTACTGAAAAGTCATTCGTTTAACCCGGATTATTCATCAATGATCCAATAGAAGTGGCCATCGCTGCGTAGAAGTTGTTGTCAAGATTCAACTTACGGAAACACAGCGAGGCCACGGATGAGTATACAGACTGTTGAAGGATTTGAGTGTGGAAAATGGGACGGAAAACCACTTGAAATCGAAGCTATTGAAGAAAATCTCACCAGCGATGGCGGACTGTTCGTGTTTAGTCAGCTCGATGAAAAACTTGGCTGGACGGAACAGTTTTCAGAGATGATTTCTGACCGGCGAACAGACCCGCTGCAATCAGTACTCAGCATTGTTCGTCAGCGAGTCTTTGGCATCGTCGCCGGATACGAAGATCAGAACGACCATGACACGCTGCGAACTGATCCCGTGTTCAAGATGATTGCGGGACGAGTTCCCCAGGACATGCATCTGGCGAGTCAGCCCACGATCTCCCGACTCGAAAATTCCGTCACAGCAGCCAACCTGTTGATGATGCAGGACTGGTTCATTGAACGATTTATCAATTCCTTCACAACGCCTCCGGAACACATCACACTCGACATCGACACGATGGATGATCCGACTCACGGACAGCAGCAACTCACATTCTTCCACGGCTACTACAAACAG
>JAYUVA010000139.1:0-2744 GCA_043754375.1 Candidatus Kuenenia sp.
AGTATGCACAGCCAGCAAATTTGTTTAACCCTGAGCCGCAGGCGACGGTTTCCGGTGACGCCGTCGCCGGCGGCTCAGGGTTAAACGATTCAAGCAACAGACCGCTAGCCGCGGGTAATCGATCTACAGAAACCGGCGGCTAGCGCCTTGCCGCTCACTAAGACAGCGGTATTCAGGCAGACTCCCAGGGGTTCATTTTTTAAAGAGACAGTCATGAATTCTGCCGTTCGACCTTTGTTACAGATGACTGAGGCTGAGTATATCGCGTGGGAACGGCAGCAACCGGAACGCCATGAATACTGGCGGGGCGAGGTCTTTTCGCAGGCGGGTGGGACTCGACGGCATAGCCTGGTTGGCACAAACGCAGCGAGAGCAATTGGGAACCTGCTGCAAGGCCACGACTACCAGGCACACGGCGGCGACATGCGAGTCCATATTGAAGCGACTGGTTATCATGCGTATCCGGATGTCTCTGTCGTCTGTCCTCCGATCGAAGGTGACGCGGACGACGAGATCTCCAACCCTGTTCTGGTCGTGGAAGTGCTGTCGCCATCGACCGCTGACTTCGACCGAGGTGGAAAGTTTGGTCACTACCGGCAGATCCCCTCTCTTCAGGAATATCTGGTGCTGTGGCAGGACGAGCCACGTGTTGAACAGCATACTCGCACCGAAGACGGTTTGTGGCTGCTCCGTGAAGTTGTCGGCATCGATCAGTCATTGCGACTCGCGAGCCTGAACAAACAGCTTGCTTTGCGAGACGTGTACGACAAGGTGCAGTTCGCCGACGCAGCGCCGTGACGATTGAACGCCACCACCGACTTAAGCGTTTTTCAGTGAGCGGCACGGCGCTAGCCGCCGGTTTTTCCTTTGTTTTCATGAACAGTTACCGGTGGCTAGCGCCATTCCGCTCACTAAGTCCACACTATTGAAGTAGCACCACGTGCCATTCACTTCCGCTTCGGTGCCCACAATCCGATTTTGAGGATTCGGGCTTCGCTCTCGGCCTGGCGGAGTTTCGGTTCCAGATCGGCCGGTAGTCCAAAGTCCGCCAGCAGCTTCACGCGGCCTGCCGACAGCATCCGTTGATTCACAAGCGTGCCGTCTGGTTCAAAGACCCATGCCAGCGTCCGCCCGTAACGATCGGTTTTGGGATAGTCGATCCGCAATGCCACTTCTCGACCTTCGATGCGCTTTCGTAGCCAATCTGTGGCTTCGGCAGAGTGATCCTCCCTTGGCTTATCGCGGAATCCTGCTTCCGGTGCGTCGATCCCCAGCATTCGAACACGCCGTCCGTCATCCAGATCAAATGTATCGCCGTCAATCACGTGCTGCACGACGGCTTTCGAACGCGGTTTCCCGTCGCTCGCCAGTTCGGGTCTGAACACCACGATTCGCACCACGGCCAGCACCACAAAGATCAGCATGGCTGTAGTGGCGGGCGTCAGCGGACGGCGAGTTCGCGACTTCTGATCCTTTCCGCTCATGATTCAGTAACACCCCGCGGTTGGTGGACGAGAAATGTAACCGTTCACGCCTCAGAACGAAACCTGCACAAGCAGCCACCGATAAACACAGATTCACGCAGATAGAAATCAACATTCAATCTGTGTTCATCCGTGTCCATCTGTGGTTTAAACTGTCATTCTCGAAATGTCGTGAACGGTTACCGAGAAACAGACAGCCGCCGCCTCGGTTACATTTCCTGACCAGTCAATCTCGCCACTTCGTTGACATCTTTGTCGCCGCGACCGGACAGACACACGACGATCACGTCTTTCGCACTGCGCTGAGCAGCAGATTTCATCGCGTACGCAATTGCATGAGACGTCTCAATTGCCGGGAGAATCCCTTCCGTTCTGGCCATCGTGCTGAACGCCCGGAGTGCCTCGTCGTCCAGGATGTTGACATAATTTACGCGGCCGGTGTCTTTCCAGTAGCTGTGTTCCGGGCCGACACCGGGATAATCGAGCCCGGCAGAAATCGAATGCACGTCCGAAGTCTGGCCGTCATCATTCTGCAAGACGTAGCTGTAACTGCCGTGGAGAATTCCCGGCTTGCCGTGAGTCAGCGTACTTGCATGGTCCCCCGGATTCGATCCGCGTCCGCCAGCCTCCACACCCGTCAGCGCGACACCTGCGTCATCGACAAACGGATAGAACATCCCGGCGGAATTCGAACCTCCACCTACACAGGCAATCACTTCATCAGGAAGTCGCCCCACCTGATCCAGACACTGCTCCCGTGCTTCACGTCCGATGATTGATTGAAAATCACGCACCATCATCGGAAACGGATGCGGCCCGACGACACTGCCAATGATGTAGTGCGTGTCTCGCACGGACGACATCCAGTCGCGCATTGCCTCATTGATGGCATCACGCAACGTGCGTGACCCTGTTGTCACGGGACGTACTTCGGCGCCCATCGTCCGCATGATGAAGACATTCAGCTTCTGACGCCGTACGTCTTCTTCGCCCATATACACAACGCAGGGCAGACCAAACCTGGCACACGCGGTGGCCGTCGCCACGCCATGCTGACCAGCACCGGTCTCCGCGATGACGCGCGTCTTGCCCATGCGCAGAGTCAATAAGACCTGTCCCATCGTGTTGTTAATCTTGTGCGCACCCGTATGGTTGAGATCTTCTCGCTTAAAATAGATCTGAGCGCCGCCGCATGTCTCGGTGAGCCGCTCCGCAAAGTAGAGCGGATTCGGACGTCCGACAAAATGTTTCAGCAGATCC
>JAYUVA010000140.1:0-5347 GCA_043754375.1 Candidatus Kuenenia sp.
CGGGCGTCCAGAGGCTCATCGCCCCCGTCAACTGCTTGCCGGTGACGACAATCGAAGCCATTTGGCCCGGACGCAGGTTGCTGGCATCAACACGATCAATGACCGGATCCTGAGCGACGGCCGCCAGACGGGCGGTCAGCAAAGTTGTGACGAGACCCAGAGTCACAACAGCGACACGGCGAAAGTATGCAGTTTGCAGGGACGAAACAGCCATCAGGGGAGGTTTTCTGAAGAACACACGGCTGGGAAGGCGCGTAGGTGGGAATACTAGTCTAAACGGCGGAATCCGTGCCGTCAAAGCGAAAGGGCATGTTTTGCAGGTCTGGCCGTATCCTCGCACCTGAAAGTTTGGTTGCGACTGGTTCTGACGTTATACTCCGTAGCCCTCAAAACACACTCCCGAATCTTCGGAGATTGCATCATGTTCCTTCGGCAACTTTTCACGACCGCACTTGTGCTTTTGGCCATTGTGATCACAGCACCTGTCGCCAATGCCACGCTGCCACCAGAAGTGCGTAAAGAGTTGTCTGAACTGATGAAAGAACTTAAGGATGTGAACAGCCACGTCAGGAAGAAAGAAGTGGATCAGGCGAAGGAGATCATCAGAAAAGCCGAAGATCGAATCAAAGAACTGGCCATTCCGGATGACGAAAAGGACCGTGCGTATTCCACGTTCAAAGGCCAGTTGGAGAAAGCGAAAAATCTGATTCCCGTGAGCTTCGAACATGAAGTCGCACCGATCCTCAAAGACAACTGCCTGAGTTGCCATGGGGAAGACAACCCCCGCGCGAATCTGCGGCTGGACACGTTCAACGGGATCGTCAAAGGCGGACAAAACGGGATACCCGTCACACCGGGATTACCCGCGCGCAGCGCGCTCGTGCTGAAGATGGCATCACCCGACGATCAACTGCGAATGCCCAAGGGTGGCACAAGGCTGACGGATGAAGTCATCATGACCGTAGCGCGATGGATCGAACAGGGAGCCAAGTACGACGGCACTGATCGAGATGCACCGATTGGCGAATCAACCGAGGAAAAGAAAGAGCCACCGAAACCGGTCAATGTGGTCATGGCCGACGGAACGGAGACCGTGTCGTTCAAAGATGATGTTGCTCCCTGGCTGGTCAACATCTGCATCGGATGCCACTCGGGCAACACGCCGCGCGGCAAGTTCGGCTTTACGACGTTTGAGCAATTGCTGCAGGGCGGTCCCACTGGCAGCACGATCGTCCCCGGGAAGCCGGACGAAAGTTACATCGTAGACCTGGTCCTGCGTCAGGAACCGCTGAAAATGCCACAAGGCCAGGCGCAGCTGAAAAGGTCGCAGGCCGTGGCCCTGGAAACCTGGATCAGGGAAGGTGCACACTTTGATGGTAAGGATGCCAAAGCTCCGCTGCGCGACATCGTTCCGACCGCAGCCCAGTTGGCCGCCGAACAACTTGCAAAAATGACCGATGAAGAATTTGCCGCGCGACGCATTGCCGAAACCGCTGCGTTGTGGAAACGAGTTTCGCCAAGAATGGAAGGTGCCACGGCAACATCCACAAACTTCTACTTTTACGGAACCGTGTCTGAAGAACGCCTGAAGCAGTTGAGCGAAGTTGCTGAGACACAGCTTGCCGAACTGTCAACACGTTTTCCGCTGCCAGCGGATGAGCAGGCGTTTCGCGGACGACTGGCCGTTTTCGTGACAAAGGATCGCTTCGACTATGAAGAATTCAATACCGTCCTGCTGAATCGCAGGACTCCGAAAGCTGTGTCCGGCCATTTATCCATCAACGCAAACTTCGAAACGGCGTATGTCGCAATGCACGATGTCGGTGATACAGAATCCGCCAGTGCGATGACGACTGAACAACTGTTGAATTCGCTGTTGAGTCAGTCGTATCTGACTCGCGATGGCGCCAATCTTCCCGATTGGCTCAGACAGGGCTTCGGCATGATGGAGTCCGGTCTGAAGGCCGATTCTGTGTACATCAAAGCGATCCCGGGTCGGGCAGGTAAAGCCTTATCGACAATCACGGACCCCGGCAAGTTGTTTGACGATGGCACACTCGCTCCGGAAGAAGTTGGCGAAGTCGGCTACCTGTTGGTCAAGTTCCTGCAAAGTCAGGGGGGCTCTGTCCGCTTTCAGCAACTGGTCGGTGAACTCCGGAAAAACCCGAACGCCGCCCGCGCCGTGGAACAGGTCTACGGCACACCCGTCGCCCAACTGGGACAAGTGTTTATTCAGGGTCGGGGAAAATAAGATGGGAAGACTTCGCCGAGAGACACTTTCCGAAGTGTACGCACAGGCCGCACAATGGCTTTGCCGGATCCCTACAACAGGCAAATGTCGCACAATGGCAAGAACAGTTGTCGCCGACCGACACCACGCGATAATGGCCGAATCCTGTTTAACGGACTTGATACCGAATTCGGTAATGACCGAAGACACCCCCTGAGCAGTTTGCGGTTGCGCCAGGAAGCCACGTGTTAACTGCTCACTTTGGCTGGGAGGCCGAAGTTGGAATGGAGTCATCACTCAAAAGGACGTCTGCATGTCCCTCAAGCGTTTTCTTGCCGCCACCGTCGGTTCACTCGCAATTGCCGGTTCGAGTCTGTTCGCTCAGGAACCTTCACTTTACACCGAGCTGGAACCGACGACGATCTTCAGCGGCGGCGTGCAGTACCTTGTGATGAACCGCGACACTAATCTTTCGACTACTGCCCGGGTGATCAACGGACCGGATTCGGCCAACGTCGGGTTTCAGAACAACGACTTTGACTATCGATCCGGGTTTCGTGCTTTCCTTGCCGTTGAAACAGCCGGAGCACGAATTGAAGCCATCTATTCGAACTACGGTAACTGGTATTCAATCGATCAGGGCACGCTGAACAGAGGCTTGGCGTTCGATAACGGGGTTGCGGGTGCAGGTCCTTGGGCAGGAGCGAACTCGTTGACTCGTTCCACTTTCTTTTCGCCCCTTGCCATTGCTTCGACACCTGCGTTTGGGGGAGAAGCAGACGAATTCGAAGGCTTGGGACCAAACGTGGGATTTCCGGGGGACGAACTTCCGACAAATCAAACTTGGTACAACAGTCGGCTTCAGGCCTTTGAACTCAACGTCCTGACAGCAGATTACGAATCCACGTTCCAGTACGGTATCGGTTACAGCAATCTGCAACTGGACGAATCTGCGGGCGTTGAGATCAGCGGGGTCTTTCGAGCCAGCAATGTTGGCGCTCCCAATGGTGGACTGTCAAATGCGTCGCTGACAGGTGTTGGCGGGTTGACATTTTTAAGTGGAACAGCGGATGGTTTTGAGGACGAAACCGGGAACCTCTCAGGGATTCCAGACACGCTGACGCTGTACCGTGTCGCACAAACCAGCAACAGCCTCAACGGGATGCAGGCCATTCTGCAGCAGGAAGTCATGTACTATCGCGGGATCGTGGTCAACGGCGTGCTCAAAGCCGGCCTTTACCATAACTCCGCTCAAGGATCGATTTTTGAAGGCTATACCGGAGTCGATCCCGGACCCGGCGGTGATACGTCCAGCTATGGACGAACGCTTTCCGATTCCAGGAGCCGGGCCGCCTATGTCGGGTCAGTTGGATTGCAGTCGAACATCCCACTCAGCAATCACTGGAGCCTCATCGGGGGCTATGAAGCGACGATGATTCACGGTGTCGCACTGGGCCCCGATCAGAATCTTGGCAACAACGGTACGACATATCGCATCGACAGCAGTGGCACTGTGCTCGTGCATGGTGCCAATGCTGGTCTGCAGTTTACTTACTAAACTGCGTCATTTCTGATCCGCTTTCGCGCAGCACTTCTTGTACTTCTTTCCGCTGCCACATGGGCAGGCATCGTTGCGGCCGATTTTTGTGTCTGCGTTGCGGATTGTTGCAGGGTCGTATGGGCTTTGGCGATCCGCATCATATTCCTCCTCCGCTTCGTCCCCGTCCATGACGGCTTTGATCCCGATCGACTGCATCATTTGATGCAGTTCTTCTGCATTGTAATTCTGCAACATACGGGGAATGAAACTGCCAAAAGCAGGCGGATCCTCGCCTTCAAAGCCCGCGTCATCGTCATCACTTTCATCTTCTTCTTCGTCACTCCAATCCCAGGCTTGGAGTTCTACGACCGTGTGTTCGATGCGGTTGGCCCGATTGTCAGAAATGGTATCAGCAAACATCTCGTCCCCATCGGACATCGATTCAGGAATATCGTGTTTTTCAATGAACACGTCTTCCAGTTCACCTGCTCGCCATGCGTCCAGCAACTCATGCCGAGCTTCCGTTGCTCCGAGGTCAAGTAAAGCCGAAGCAACGTATCCGGGACCATCGTCGTCGTCGTTGTCGCTGCGACGTTCGTCAAGCCATTGCTGCAGAATCTCGATCGCCTTGGTTCGTTCAATTTTGCCCTCGGTGACCATCCACACGACTGCCGTCACCATGTCACTCCGCACAGCGATTTGCACCTCAAGGTCATCAAAGATCGGTTTGAGCTGATCAGGGCTGTCGGCAAGTCGTCCCAGCATCTGCGCGAAGTCGTAATCCACGATGTTGCTCAGCATTTCCGGCACGGCCCGGTTGTGGTTACCGACTGCACTCAGGATCGCCGGTAGAGCTTCTTTCGCGTTGAATTCTGTCAGCAGATACATCGCAACGTTGTAGACGTTGGTGTTGATGTTCGATTCATTGTCATCGTCTTCTGCATCGTCTTCTGCATCGTCTTCTGCATGATTCTCCCCGTAGATTTCCAGCGCATCGTCTGGCATGCCTTCGATGATGCGGATCAGGTGCGGCGTGATTTCGGCAGGGTGTTTCCGAGCCCAGCGGATTGCCGCGACAGGCAGTTCCGTAAACGGCTCACAGATCGCCTGCAGCACCTGGTCGAGGTTCAGTTGCTCGTCACTGTGATCATTGAACCACGGCAGACTGCGTAGCCCTTCAATTGTCCACTCATGGCAGCGTTGCTTGTAGGCATCGCGATGCTTTACAAACGTGGCTTCGCCCCCGGCAAGCTGTTCCTCAAAATAGTCGAGACTGATGATGTCGGTATCCAGTAAGCGCCCTTTCAGAACCACGTTGACGTCGTCCTGAGCTTCTTTGGCTGCCAGTTTGGCCAGGATCTCAACGCACCTGGTTGCTAACGGAACATCATCCCTTGAACAAGCCAGGCTCAGACGCTCCTGCACAAATTCAATCGCCGTTTCGCGCGTGATCCTGTCGTCACACACCATGCCAAAAACAGCATTCAGGAGCGCGCCTCGCACATCGTCATCATCGTCGCAGTCGTCGATAATATCTTCGAAGTCTTCCGGACTGTCCGCCAGCCGAGCGGCCACAT
>JAYUVA010000141.1:0-10163 GCA_043754375.1 Candidatus Kuenenia sp.
ATTCATCGGATCCAGTTGCCACAAGTCACGGATGCTGAATTGCCTGATATGGTTCGCATGCAGGCGACCATGCGACTCACTGTGCCGCTCGAATCTGTCAGCATGGATTTTGCACCGCTGCCTGTCATTGCCGGCAGCATGACCCGCGACGTCCTGCTGGTCACGGCTCCTAACGATCAGGTGTCACAAGCCCGCCGGACGCTCAGCGAGGCCGGACTTGAATTCAAAGAACTTCGGGTCAGTGCGTTCTGCCTCGCTCAGGCTGCGGCTCAGGCGGGGATTCTGACCGAAAGTACAGACGCTTCGCTGGTCGATGTCGTCGTGCTGATGCGGCGGGACTTTATTGAAGTCACATTTCTCCGCGGCACAGCCGTGTTGTATTCTCACAGTGGAAGTTCATGGTCGTCGGCCGACGCGATCGAACGAACTCTGCGTTCGGAACTCACCCGCGCACGCATGTCGGCTGCGGAGTCACTTGGCGTTCACAGGATTCGACGCATTCTGCTGATCGGTGCAGCAGATGCAACCAGTGCCGTCACGGATCAACTGGCTTCGCGGTTCGATTCAGCCACGATCGAACGTATAGACCCGGCAACCTCGTTGGTTCACGGCAAACTGACTGACGGTATCACAGCCACCGATGTTGTCACTTTGGCCGGAGCGATTCAGGGACATGCCAAAGCAACCGTCGCTGCTGTCGATCTGATCAACCCACGTAAGCCTCCGGAGAAGAAAGACTACCGCCGTATCGCCGTGCTGGGCGGTACGTTGGCTGCGCTGCTGCTTTTCGCTGCGGTGTACTTCTGGCGACAGGGGCAGATCAATGAGCTGACTGAGAGGAGAGACAGATTGCTGGCGTCAAACACTGCCATCCAACAAAAACTCACTGCGGGCGAAGCAGAACTCAATCAGGCTGGCAGAATCGGCGAATGGGTTGATCGCGATATTGAATGGCTGGATGAACTCGTACGACTGCAGGCTGTGCTGCCGAAAACTGATCGATTCTTCATCGACAATTTTCAGTTTTCAACAGTCCAAAAAAATGGCACGGGATTCATCAAGCTGCAAGGCTATGCCAAATCAAACCCCGACATTGAAAAAGGCGGTCGAGTGCTGACGGACGCAGGTTATGGCGTCAAAGCCTATACCCCAAGGCTGGAACCCGCGAGCGGAGCTCCGGATTATGGCTTCAAGGTCGAGCTGGAACTGACGTTGCCGGAAGCCGATGAAGACCAGGGATCGTAGTCGGCCCCTGCACCGCATGCGAAGCCGTAACCAGACGGAAGAAGTAATGGACGATCAAAGACGCACGAAAATCCTTGCTGGCGGACTGACTCTGGTCATCCTTGCCTTTCTGCTGCGCTCGAAGGTCGATGGCTGGCTGCGCGGGCCCATTCGCGCGCTGCAGACAGACGTGACCGCTGCCGAAAAAGCAGCAGTGATTCTCGAAGCCGATGAGATTCAGTTCAAGGTGGCTCAACGCAATTTAGACGACTGGAAGGCCATCAGCCTGCCGCCCGATGTGGATATTGCTCAGCGACTGTATCGTGAATGGATTCAGGCGCTGGCTGAAGAGTGTGGCTTCAGCCGTATCGAAGTTGTCCCCGCATCCAAATCCACTCAGAAGGAATACAGCACGGTTGCAGTCGAAGTCCGCCGCGCGGAAACCGACCTGCAGGGCCTGACAAGATTCCTGTTCCTGTTTGATCAGGCCGACCTGCTGCATCGTATTTCTTCACTGACTATCGACAGCCCCAGTCCGAAAGGCAATCCGCGCCTGACGATTTCGTTTACAGCGGAAGGCATGAGTGCCGACGGCGCAGAAGACCATCAGGAATTGCTCGCCCGTACGTCGCTCACAACCGCCGTTCAAGAGACCGACAAGGCAATCGCAGCAGCAACGAATGATCTTTTCCCAATCGCCGAACCCCCGGAAAAATTTGAACCGTTTTTGGTACGTATCGAACGCGAATTGATGAGAGTTGACGCGGTCACAGAATCCGGTTGGCAAGTGGCGCGTGGTGCAGAGGGTACCCAGGCCGCGCCGCACGAAACGGATGCCACAATTGAATTATTTCCCGTTGCATGGGATCGCCTTGAAAAAACGCAGGATCAGTACGCTGAGTTCGTGAAAGCATCACCCTTCGTTATTCCTTTGCCACCTAAAACGTACACGCCACGCATCACCGGGGTGTCTGACAAAACGATCAAGCCAGGTGAAGAAGTCAAATTCACGGCAAAAGCAGATGGGCTGGATCCGGAACTCGGAGCTGCTCAGTTTGCCCTGTCGGATCCCGCCGAGGGCATGACCATTGATGCCGCGTCCGGTGAATTTATGTGGAAGCCGGTCGCAGAACTCACTCCCGGTGAATACACAGCCACCGTGCTGATGACGCAGGAAAAGTATGCGAACATCAAAGTTGACTCCAAACTGAAAATCACGATCAAGCAGCCAAATTCTGCGCCCACAATCACGCTGACGGAATCAGCGATCGTGGTCCTGGGCCAGGAATTCACCACCACAGCTACAGCGACCGATGCCGATGCAACGGACACGCTGAAGTTCTCACTCGGAGGTGGCTCTCCCGAAGGGCTCGCGATTGATGAAAAGACCGGTCAGCTCAAATGGACACCGCCAACGACGTTTACACCTGGCAAGTATGATGTTGAAGTCAAAGTGACCGACAGCGCCGCAGAATCGAAGTCTGCCGCAGTAAAGGTGGCGCTGGACGTTCAAGACGATTTTGCGTCTCTCACAATTCTTTCCGGAATCGTCGGCAAAGATGGTGTGCTGCATGCCTGGTTTCGCAACAAAGCAATCGACAAGGTGAATCCACTGAAGGAAGGCGAAAAACTGACCGTTTCTGAAATCTCCGCTGAGATCGTTTCGATCACGGATCGTTTCGTGACGATGAAAGATGCGAAAGGTCTCTGGAAGCTGAGACTGGGCGATGGTCTGCGCAATCGTGTGCTTATTGAACCTGCCGAGCCGATAGCACCCGCAGTGGAAACTCCCGCAGTGGAAACTCCCGCAGTGGAAGCACCCGCAGTGGAAACTCCGGCGGTGGAAACTCCGGCGGTTGAAACTCCGGCAGTGGAAACTCCGGCGGTTGAAACTCCCGCCGTTGATACACCTGCGGCTGAAACTCCCACTCCTGCAATGCCGTAAAGGTCCTCGGATTGCAGGTGTTGAGTATTGCAGGGTACGCCAACGCGCTTTGCGAGCGTTCGGCCTACCGCTCCTGGCTTCGATCGCGGTGGGCCGGCGCGGCTTAACCGCCCGGTCCCACCCTACAAACCACGCTTCATTGCTGAACGCGGCGGGTTATACCACAGGCGGCCATGACTGACACGTATTTGAAAACCTGAAAAGCGACATGTTCGAGGAGCGTTCTCATTTGCTTTCCGTTGTGTTGTTTTTCGTGCGTCTCATTCGGTTGTCCCCAATGGTCTTCATTCGTCGAAATCCAGTTCATCATCTGACAAATCTTCGTCATCGACATTTTCATCCGTCAATTCAAATCGACCGGATTGCCAGACGGCTCCAGGGATGTCTGTGTACGTTTCTTCACTTTCCAGCACTTCCGGCACAATTGCCGGGATCTTGTAGCACATCGCCTGAAAGCGAATGGCGACTTCCCGGGCCGTGTCCTCCGATTCTGCAAGCACACCCCATTCGGTGATATACGTTGTCCAGTTTTCCTGCCCGCTCAGTCGATCCGGATCCTCGTTCCATGTTTCATCCAACGGCTGATGAACCAGACATCGGTAAAGCCGCACGTTTTCCATCGGTTTCTGGGCGGTGGATTCACGCTGCCATTGGAACCACGAGTCCGGCATCAGACCCGATCGCAGCAGCCGCGTTTCCACTCTGGCGACGAGGGCCTTGTCCATCATAATTTCTTCGGCCACCACACACAGGCGTTGCAACAATTCTGCGATCCCCGTTGACGACAGGAAATCGATTTCGAACAAAGGCGTTTCCATTGCGATCGTGAGGTGCGGCTGAGCGCCTGATACGTCGCCTAGTCGAGCCTTTGATACCGCTCGCATCAGCTCCAGATGCCAGCCCGTAGATTCCGCAAGGAATTCTTCCAGATCCAGGCACTCCACGCAGAGTTTGAAATCGCCCTGTTCGTAGTGACAGATACCTCGATAATAGTTTGTCCACAGATTCGGGCCAGCCAGTTGTTCAAACTTGTCGAGGTACGTCAACGTGGCATCGTACTGCTTCAGCCTGAACGCCAGCATCGCTGCGTCAAACGCGACCTGCGAGTCACTACTGCCTTCGCGCAGACTCACATCCAGCACATGCAATGCGTCACGCGGGCGTTCGGTGTTCGAATAGAGATCCGCCAGTCGCCGAACAATGTTGCCATCGACTCGATCCAGGCGAAACGCTCTGGCAAAGCAGCGTTCAGCCTCACCCTGATTGTCCTCAGCTGCGAAATGATCACCGGCCCGCAGAAAATTACGCGGCTTCGTGGCGTCCAGTTCCAGGGACTTGCGAAATAACTGCTCCGTTCGTTCGGTCGTGATTTTTTCTGCGAGCGCTTCATTGGGACAGCCGCGCAGCGCATCACCGAGTACCCCCAGAACCGAAAGCGCGACCGCGTTACTGCGATGCGGTGCCGCCAGGGAGTTGGCCCATTTCCAGACCGCCTCCCCGTCTTCGCCCGCGCCAACCAGATACCCCATCAAATGCAACAGCCCGCAGGCGTCCTCCTGATGCATGGCCTCATTCGCACTCATCAGCAGAATATCTGTCCGGATGCTGTCGAATTTTTCCTGAGTCGGTTCCTGCATCAGATCGTTCATGCGCATCCGGAACGCTTCGATTTGTTTCGACAACGGCGTCACTGTCTGCCCCGGTTCTTCCGGAGACATTTCACTGTCGTCATCGCTCAGCGGCGGAATCACGTCACCTGCCACCTGCGCGTCGGTCACTCCCACACGCCGCAGTTCAGCAGCAATCGCCAACGGTGATGGCGCTGCGGTGTCAAGCAGTAACTGCAGTCGCCGCAGTGTCAGGTAGTCGTTGGCCGATCGGGCCCGTTGTTCCAGTTGACGCGCCAGAGTTTCAGCCTGCTTCTGTTGTCCCGACAACCGCTTGACAGCGATCAGTCGCAGTCGTGTTTCGAACCACAGGTGCGTGCCATTGCATTTTTGCAGTCGTTGATCCCAGTGACTCAATAGCCGAGACGCGTCGTCCCAGTTTTCGTGCTGCACCGCCCGCAACGCTGCATTCAGGTCCAGTCCATATTCAAAAACCGGACATTCGTCGGCAGTCGGCATCTGCATGAATTCAGGCTCAGCTTCCATGACCGACGGCAATCCCGCCGCCAGTCGAATCGTATCCCGCGCCATCAATGTCCGAATCCGTGATTCAAACTTGAGCGAGACGGCTTCATTCTGTGTAAACTCCAGCGCACGATCCATCATGGTCAGCGCTTCGTCGAAGCGTCCGTGCAGGGCTGCCAGCCACGCCAGCTTGCTGGTCGCCAGCCAGCGGCGATCCCCGCGGTCAGACCACGCGCCGTCCTGCTCCATCACCAGCCGACATTGATGCCCGGCGATGTCAGCGTCATCCGCAGCCAGATAGACGTCACAGGCATATTCGCGAAAACAGCTGACGCAGCCTATCTTGCCCGTACGCCGACAGATCTGAATTCCATCCGTGATGCAGGCATGCATCCCGTCGGAGTTGTATCCTTCCAGCTGACCGGTCGCTTCGGCCAGGTTTTCATACGCGCAGGAACTCATCGAATACACAAGATAATCAAATTGTTCTCGTGAGAAATCCGACTGAATCTGTCGCACCTTTTCCTCGTTTTCCAGAATCGCTATCAACTCGATCGCCCGCTCGCGCATCGTCTGGAATTCGAACAAATACTGTGCCTGATCCATCTGAAAAAAAGTACCCAATACATAGGCTTGAGCACGATGCTCGACCCGCCCGCGTCGGCGCAGCTCTCCGTAAAGTCGGGAAGAACCGGAAAACTGGCATTTCGGAATCAACTCACCCGCACGTTCCTGAAGATCCTGCAGTTGCTGATCGATCTGCGATTCGTCACTGGATCCCATGGTCATTCCCCCACAATGCATCGGCGATCCAGTCCAGATCTTCCATCTGAACATCTGCCGCTTCTTTCCCACGTCCGGCACCGGCTGAATTCAGGGCATTTGTGACCAGCAAACGCAGTACGCTGGCCAGCGGACTGCGCACTCCCTGACTCAATGCCCGTTGCACCAGCCGATGTTCACGATTGAGGATGACTTCGTTCTGTCCGGTCGGAGCCTGGCGAAAATGCGCATCAATCAGACGCTGAAAGCCCTTTGGAATGTCTCCGTCACGACGAAGATCCTCAAACGTCTGAGCGAGTTCGTAGCGTTCATTCAGGAAAGCCACAACCGGCAGGCTTTTGTCAAACGATGCCATCAGCACGCGCGCCTTCGTGGAACGAAAAAAGTCAGCCCATGTGGCTGATACATCTTCCAGTTCATTCATGCCCATCACAGAATCGGCAAAGTTTGCAGACGACGGAGTTGCCGGACGGAGGTCAATTTCCCGTTCCGGATGATCGGAAATCATCGCAGCCAGCAGGTTCTCTTCAAAGCTGCGAAACACATGCACGCACGGCACGGGATTCGATGCAAACACATCATCCAGATAACGTTCCTGACGTCGATCGGCGTTGTACCAGATGACGAACTCCGCATTCGATTCATGCAACCCATCCGCCATGCTTTTCTGCAACAGTTCATCAAACAGCAACGCCCCGCGCGAGGTCCGAAAACGATACACTCTTGCCAGTAACTCGCGTAGTCGAGGTTCTGCGAGGGCCGCTCCGGCCAATAGATAGCGATGCCAATTAACGATCGCCTCCAATCGTGAAGGCTCCTCATCCGCCATCTTTTCCAGATGCATGAAGAGGAACTCATTCAACGTGGCACGCACAATCTGAAAGGCATCATCGCGGACAAGATCCTCCCGACTGGCGGTGGGCGAACAGTCTTCCAGTTCAAGCACGCCGCGCAGGAACGTCGCCCACGGCGGCAGCAGATCGCGCACACGCCGCGAGATCACCATGCGGCGCACGGTGACGGCGACCGTTGAGTCATCTGCAAAGCCAGGTGTTCGCTGAGGCGAAACGTACAGCGCTCCGGCGATCGACGCTGGTTTTTCGACACGGATCGGAATCACATCCAGCGGCGATTCATTGAAATAGTTCGCCAGTTCCAGTTCCAACGCTTCAGGATCCGGGGTCGGCTCAAACCACGCCACATGGATGACATTCACGCGCGCCGCGCTACCGTTCAGATGAATCGGCACAGTGAGGAAATCTGCATACTCCCGAATCGCAGCCTCAAGCGGTTCTGCCGCTTCAGACATGATGCGGAACTGCGGTTTCAAATAAAGACGAACGGACGTGCCGATTTCGATGCGATCGCTGGACGACAACTGGATACTCGTTCCCGGCCCGGCTTCCCAGCGAATGCCTTCGGCCCAGTCTTCGCGACGACTTTCCACGACAAGGCGATCGGCCAGCATAAACGCGCTGAAGAGCCCAATCCCGAACTGACCAATCAGATGGTCACCGTCGCCGTTAATGGCTGCGCGCTGCTCATCAGTGGCACGGCCTTTGAGCAGTCCGGTGATGCCGATTCCCAGCGTTCCCAGAAACTGCTCTGCATCGTCGGCGTTCAGGCCGATTCCGTCGTCGGAAAAGGTCAGAGTTCCATCGGCCGCATTCTGCTGAATGTCGATCCGCCCATGAAACGACAGATCCCGACTACGGCGGCGCATAATGGCGTCGTGGGAATTCTGAATCAGCTCCCGAATCGGTGTATCCACCCGGCTGTACAGCGACGATCCCATGATCTCGATTACGCCGGCAATATCCACTCGAAACGGAATCTGACGAGTCCACACGCTCCGCACCTCACGCTGCCTGTACCGACACAACCGGCAATTCCCATTGACGTTTGGGCATCTGAGTCGTCGCCAGACATCCGCTCCGCCATCACAGGCTGGAGCGTAGCAGCAATCTCAGTACAGTTCACGCAGGTTGAGGCTCCATCTTCGTCAGAGTTCGCGCGTTCCCGCAGGATGGACATGCATGTCTCAAGCGGCGTCGCGGGACGGCGGAGCAAGGTGTGATGATGCGCGCATGGTGGATTCGGTGGATTGCATTTCGCGAACGGTCAATTGGTCAAGCAGGTCACGAATCGTCCTTTCCGCTTCACATCGATCAGTTTTCCATCGCCCCTGAAGAGTTGCCAGATCGATCTGTAGTGTTTCGATCATGTGCTGCTGATCATCGACCACGGAACCGGCAACGCGCGCAGACAGTTCCGCTTCGCGGGTAGAGAACCACTGTTCCAGTTCCGCGCGATCATTTCGAAACTGCTGCCGGCGTTGAGCGACATCGACGGCCGTTAATTCCACTTTGTCGCGTTCAGCCGTAATCTGACTGCGGAGCCGTTCGAAAAATGACTGCACATCGCCCCGGGCCTGTTCCAGACGCGCTCGAGCCACATCGGCGGATGCGCCATCCCGTAGCAGACTGGTGCGGGCTTCCTCAGTCACCAGGCGTTGTTCCAGAATTTCGCTCTGTGTCTGATCGAGTTCTGCACGTAGACGATTGAGACGTTGAGACCGTTCCTCGAGGCGAGCGACAAGATCGGCGAGCGAAGCTTCCTGCTGTTTCGTCCGACGCTGGCGACTTTCAATATCTCGCAGGATCGCTTCGCGCTCTTCTTCGCTGCGTCGCTGCAGACGCTGAATTTCTGATAGCGCGGCGACCTTACTGCGTTCTGCGATCCGGGTTTCGCGGTCGATTGACCCTTCACGTTCCAGCAACAACTGACGAACATGTTCCAGCTGTCTGAATCGTAGTCGATGCTGTTCCAGAAATCGCAGGCGTTCGCTGCGAAACATCTGCTGCTCACGACGAAACTCACGCAGTTCTGCCTCCAGATCTTCCTTGGCACGCGTGAGGTGTTCAAACTGAAAGCGGTAACGACGCTGCAGGTTGCTTTGTTCCGTGAGAATACTCTGGCGTTTCTTTTCGATCTCTTCCCGCAGCCGTTGTTGTTCGGCATCGACCTGCTGACCGAACTGTTCACGTTGCTGCTGGAGATCTTCGCCCTGATGCTGCAGTTCAAGCAATTGTGTCTCGTGTGCCTGTTCCCATTCGCTCTTCTTCCGATTGAGCAGGAGAATTTCACCGGCCAGTTCTTCGCGAGCCTTCTCCGCCAGGCGGACACGTTCGGCCCTGAGTTCTTCGGCAATGATCTGCAGACGTTCGCCATGATCCTGCCGTTCGCGTTCAGCCTGAACGCGAAGGCGATCACGCTCCGCATCCAGCATCATCCGTTCCTGACTGACTTTCATCCGTTCTTCATCCAGTTCGGCGCGAACGGAGGCTTTCAGGATGACACGCTCTTCGGCCAGAGCGCGTTGGGCGGAACGAATGTCGGCGGCGTGGCGCTGGACAAGTTCCTCCTGTTGTGAAACCTTGCCGATTCTCTGCTCCAGCTCGGCCATCATCTCTCGTTGTGCGGTGCGCTCACGGGCGACCTGCGACGCGAATTCCTGAGCGCGCTGTTCAAAAGCTCGACGGTCAGCTTCGAGTTGCTTTTCGTCGGTGGCCAGTTCTGATCGACGTTGCTGCAATTCAGAAAACCGCTGCTGCAGTGATTCCGCTGCGGCCGAGGCCTGAAACAAAATTCGCAGTGCATCGGATTCGCCGGCGATGGATGCTGCGTTCGCATCCGGACGATCCGACGTGAGACCGCTGGCTGAACCAGGCGATGAAGCTGCTTCAGGCGATGCCGCAAGGCTGCGGGATGGATCTGAACCTGTCAGATCATCAGCAGAATTCTTCGGCATGTTCGGGACTCCTTTCCCAAACGAGACCTGTGGGCAACACCAAAAACGCAGGTTTGCAGCAGCGAAACACAAACCGCCATTTCGCGGCAACGTCAGAACTGTTTACATGAACAATTCGTTGAGTTTAAGCCAACGCCTTATCAAGCATGTTGATAAAGTGTTGTTTAGCCGGCGCACCGACAACCTTATCAATCATCTCGCCGTTCTTAAAGAGCATCACGGTTGGAATGCTGGTGATACCGAATCCGGCCGCAGTTTGATGGTTGTC
>JAYUVA010000142.1:0-7216 GCA_043754375.1 Candidatus Kuenenia sp.
GGCAACAGGGCGACAACCCATCCGAGCAGCAGTTCACTAGACCGAAGCCCGGCCGCTACGAAGCCTTCGATCGCAACATAGTCGGTGGCACCCGACTCAATTTGCTCGGACTTGAACTTCCGTAAGGCGATTCCCACACAAACAGCCAACATGACCACTGGGATGATGGCGTTGTTGCGAAACGGATCGACGACGTTGGTGGGAATCATTCCCAGCATGTCTTCGACAATCCGCAACGGGCGAGCGCCTGGCATGATCACGGGCGTTGCTGATGTCGGGGGTTCCAGAACTCGGCCGGGCTTGAGGGTATTGGCGAGAGTGAGGGCGATGGCAAGAGCGAATATCCCGTTGATCATCGAGATCACGATGACGCGAAATCCACTTTTCGCTTTGAGAGACGAGCGAAGTAAGGCATCAAGGACGACAAACAGAATGAGCGGAGTCGCCAGCATCTTGATGAGTGCGATCACAACCTTGCCGATCTCGCCGAGGCCCGCAACCCGCGGCCCGAACGCCATACCAACGGCTGCTCCCGCGAACATGCCGAGCAGAATTCGCGCCGGAGGAGAGATCCGGGCAAAAACAGATTTCTTGGGGGACAGTTCCATGATTCGACTCCATGAAGTGAGTGAAAAGCGTTGCGGATCGCGTGTGATGCCGTCTTGACTCTTCTCTGTCGAATGATGGAGCGAAATCGGGCGCGTTAATTCGGAATGAACCGCGTTTTGGTCCGCAAATCTTGCCGTCCGTGGTTGGGCTCGATGGGCAGGGAAGCGAAAAAAGAAATCTCCGGGTTTCGTCAATGATTCAGATGTAGCCGGGAAATTGCTCCCGCGATTCGATGCGTCGGTCCGACAACGCCGACGCGGGTTAACCTGCGTCGGTCGATGACACGTCGATGACACCGATGATCCTGAAAATGATACCGATCAGCAGGTAAATGATCCTGATCCGCACCCGAAATGATACTGATCATGATACCGATGACCCTGAAAACGGCGAAGATCAGTATCATCGGTATCATGCTCAGCACCTGAACCGGGTTCCGAGGTCACCAACTCTGGCGCTCAGAGCGATCGAACCAAGTGCATAACGAGGGGCGAAGTGCGTGCTTTGAACCACGGTGGTGGTCCTTGGCGACCACTACGCCTCGCTCAGTTCGTTCGCAAGCCGAGCCATAAAAAGCAGTTGCGGCGGGCGATCGACGGGATACGCGCGAACGCACGCCGCCGCCAGGGCGTCCATTGGTTCAAACCTGCGGGCTTCCTCGCGACTTTTCTTTTTTCATTCAAACTGCATTCCGAATCGTGTTTAACGATACCTGAGGGCGTTCCTCAGTGCGGTGAAAACCTTAACTTCAATCGTGGAAGAACTTCCACGAAATGAAAAGGAACCCGCACATGGCACGAAAAGCGAATGTTTTCCCGTCGTATTTGCTGCACAGGCAAAGTGGACAAGCCCGCGTCCGAATCAGTGGACGCGATTACCTTCTCGGCCCTTATGGCTCAGAATCCTCCCGAATCGCCTACGGGGAGTTGATTGCCAAGTTCGCCGGAGGAATCCCGATTGACCCGATTTCAGATTCCAAACGTGGAAGACTTCCACGAAATGAATCAAACGATCCAGGCCCCAGCGTAGCTGAACTCTGCCTAACGTTTTTGCACCATGCAACGTCCCACTATGTGAAAAATGGGAACGAGACCAGCGAGGTTTCTGTCATTAAGAGCGTAATCAGCCCTCTGAATGAAATGTATGGGATGCTCCCGGCGAAGGACTTCGGGCCGTTGGCGCTGAAGGCTGTTCGGGCAAAAATGGTGGAGCTCAGCTGGGTCCGGAACACAATCAATTCCGGAATGAACCGAATTCGACGCATTTTCAAACATGTGGGAAGCCGTCTTGACTGCGGCTGTCCGAGACGCTGATGCGAAGTCAATTTGATTTGCGCAGTTGGCGGAACCTTATCAGGCGGTGCAGTCAAACCGATTACAGATACAAACTCACCGAGTGGGGAGTTGACACCCTCCTGAGCCAACGACAACTCCATACCGAAGTAACTCAGGAGCAGCGTGTCCTGAGTGAGCAATGTAAATTCTCTTCGGCGTTCCGCGCGACAACACTTGGGGTACGGAAACGTTCGCCCTTTTCGGCCCATCCACCGATGCAGGCAAAGCATAAATGAACAGACGATCAGTGTCAGCGCATGCGCGAGTGAATCACGGCCGCGCGAACTGAGCTTCACTGGACATTCCAACACGATGCTCCATTACCACCGGTTTCCTGATCGCCATTCCTGAATGCTGAGAGCTTTGTCGCCAGCCACGATGATGTGATCGATCAGGGGAATACCAATCACTTAGGCGGTCTGTTCCAGCCGCTCGGTGACGCTGATGTCTTGATCGCTGGGAGCCCGATCTCCACCCCTGCCATCAGACGATTCACGGCATGATCGCTCATCCCTTTGCAGACTGCCTGAATTTCCGCAACGCCGGCTTCGGACAGTTTCTTCAGTCCAACTTTCTCCACCAGCTTCAGAGCATCTGCCTAGGCTGCGGCTCCCCGACGTCCCATGGCCATCGCAATCAGTTCCGCGTGTGAGCAGTTCAGCAGAGACTTTCTCATCGGCATTCCTTTGTGAGATGCGGACTGATTCGCCAGAATTGGATTTACATGGCGATGTACTTACTACCCGTCGCAGCAAAGTGATTCGCTGTTCAACCGTGTCCATGACCGTTCGATGTTTTCAGTTGAGAGAGTTTGAAGTTCACGTATTCGCTGAGATTGTCGATCAACCGGTGTTCCGGTTTGCTGAACCACTTTCTTTGCTGGCCGAGAATGTTGGTCACGTCTCTGTAGTGATTGGCCAGCCGTTGAATTTGTTCCTCGGCCTCATCGTAGAACTGCCTTGCCAGTCCCAGAACTTCCTGAGCCTGCTTGACCTTGGTTGCCAGGTCGCCCTTGTGAATGATGGAAATTCCCTGGCCTCGTCCATTGCGAGCTGCGATGGCCAGAGTAGCGAGATGAATCAACACTCTCGTCATTACCCGGCGAAGAGTGTTGCCGCTCTCCACGCTTCATTTTCAAATTGTGTGTCGCTCCTGACAAGCAGGAAATTGCATCTGCAGTCTTGCGATGCGCCACGAGTCGGCAAAACATATTGACCAGGGCCATGTCCTTACCGGTCCCAGAAAGCAAGCCATGCAGAGTTTGGGTAAGAAGCAGTGACTATAACGCTCCCGCGTTCCTGCGGAAGCCCTGGAGCAAGCCGTCATCAACCGCATCCGCGAACTCGGAACCATGCTTGAGGCCCGTGAGAAAATCGCTCAAAGGGCAATCGGATGTCTGGACGTGGAGTCCGTGAAGCTCAAGCAGGAAGAAGAGGTGCTCCGTCGGCAGCTTGCTGAGATTGCCAAGCGGCAGGAGCCAATGACCCGGATTAGCGAGGACGCCAAAGCGTTCATCCGGACGTGGCAGGACGTGGGCGAAATCCTTGATGCGGCAACGCACGAAGAGCGGCTCTTGATTCTCCGTCACTACGTCGAAGTGAGCGAACTGCAATCGACCGACTCGAAATGGCTGACCGGAACGTATGCCATCCGGCATTTCCCGGAAGTTCGTCCGCATCGGGGATTCGACTTGGGCAATTCCGACCCATACGGCGGCCCGGATGACGAAAGTCCTTGCCCTGAAATGACAAACGGGGACGTCTCCCCGGTGGGAGACGACCCCGCGTTGTTAACCGATTCTCGATTGGTTCGAGTAATCGACGAATCAGCTCCCCCGGTAGGACTCGAACCTACGACAAGGCGATTAACAGTCGCCTGCTCTACCAACTGAGCTACAGGGGAATGGTTTCTCAACAGATCCAAACGGCACCGTATCGGGGATCGGACGCGCAGGGATCGATTTCATGGCCGGAAAGTAGCGATCACTTCGCCGTGATGCAAGTCTCTTTTGGGGGTCTTCCCGTTCGTAATTGCATCCAGGATTTGATGTTGCGCAGATTCCGCCGAGTTGCAGCGTCTCAGCGTCAGGAAACTGCCTATCGCTCTGGGGTATGGATACTGCAACTGTGTTCAAGGTTCGCGCGGATGTCTCCGCAGTCTCCTTTCGCGAGAATCAGCTGGTGCAGAATATCGGCCAGAATCGGAATGTCGCTGTCAGGGCGCGTCGGGCTCTCGGGGTGCGTCAGATTTGTCCGAATCCAGCCGCGTTGGTGCAGAAACATGGCGGCGGAATGCTTGTAGGCGGGGACGGGGTTACGAAACGACAGAAATCCGAGGTATTGCAGGACATCGTTGATCTGGAGAAAGTCCGCGTCGCCGGCCAACCATGCGGCGTCGCGTTTGGCGAACAGATCCGGAGCGAAACTGCTGAGTCCTAACAGATAATCACTGCCGTACATCACCATATCGATGGCAAGATCGTTGCCGGTCAAAACCAGGAAATCCGGACGCACTGCATCACGCCATGCCAGTCGCTGCCATTCCAGATCGCGGCGAAGAGACGAATGCTTGGCACCAAGGCACTGCGTTAGACTCATCAGGCCGCGATAAACCGATTCACTGTAAATCGCCCCGAACGGTGCGAACATTTTTCCCAATTCAAAGCCGATGAAGCGATCGCAGCGGATCGCCAGCCGACGGTAGGATTCGACAATCTCCGAATCAGCCTGCTGAGTCAGTCCAAACGACTGAAAAATGACCGGCGTTCCCCCGCGTTGCTGAATCTCGTCAATGCGTACATTGTAAGCATCAAGAGCGAAGTGACTGCCGGGCGTATCTTTTATGAAAGCTCCCGCGACAAACATGCGGCCGCTTGTGACAGCCTGCGTCCGCTGCAGAACCTCAAGGCGTATCGCATCATCCAGCAAGTGCACATAGCCCGTATCCATGTTCACAGCCGGAACAAGGCCAACGTCGCAGGTGCGCGCGACATGCTGGTCAAATGCTGGCCAGTCGATCTCGCGCGGTGTAAGAAACGGCAGGAGAACGGCCGACATGCCGGTGATGCGGCGATTGGGTCGGAGTGGAGGGATTGGAATATGTGTGCTCATCGGATGGCACCTGAATGGAGCGAAGTCCTGAAAAAGGGGTCAGGAACCAATAGCCAAATGGCCCGAAGGGTGCTGCGCACTATTGGTTCCTGACCCCTTTTCCAGTCCTGGAACATCATTGACATGGCAAACGCGGCTCGACTCGGAGAGTCAAGTTACGACAGAGCTGCGACTGGACGAAAAAAGGCTCGGTGACTGCGTCACCGAGCCTTGCATACTTTATGACTGGCGGTCGATTTTCAGAAGGCCGCCAGCGCTCAAACCGTCTGCGTTTGAGATTCAACATTTCGGTTACAGGCGCAACTCGGAGTTCAGTTCTGTCAGATCATTGCGAATATCTCTGGCTTCCTGCGAAAGGTACGAGCGGTCAGCCGTGTTGCATCGACTGAGGTAGCTGTAGATTGCCTGCCATTCCTGATACAGGCTGTCGGCTTCCTTTTGCAATTCCGTCAGCGTCGGAGCGGCATTCATCATTTTGCTCAACCGCTGTGTGCGTTTCATGAATGTGGCACTGGCCTGAAGCGCTTCATTGCGGTAGGCCGGGCGTTCGGTGTTGAGCCAGTTGCGGACATCCCAGTCGAGCTGGTCAGCCAGACTCTCAAGTGATGATGCGATCGGCTGTAAACGACGTGTGTCAACCTGTGACACCGTGCCGCCCAGTTTCAGGGAGCTGCGCAGCGACGCCATGCTGTCTTCGATCTGACGCAGCACTGAGAGCCCCTGCTGACTCTGCATCGTACCGAACGTGCGGATGAACACAGCACCGTATTCTTCGACGTACTTGTAACTGTCGACGATCATTTCATCGGATTCATTGCGGTTCAGATTGTCTTTGAAATTCTGCACTGTACCGTAGAATGCGCTTGCAGTCTCCAGTGTGGACGATGCATTCTTGAAGCTCAGCAGCAGCTTGAGCGGCGTGCGGCTGTAGAAATCATCAACATTGCGAATCAGTGCATCGGCCGTCTGTTTCAATTGAGCCCGATTCGTCGATGTCTCGAGCCACAGCAGTTCATGAATGGAGTTGTCAGCCAGAACGACACGATTGAGAGCGCGCTCAACATAGGTATTGGTCACGGTCCGCAGTTGTTCTGCAGTCAACTCCCAGGGACGATCGAAGAAGTTATACTCTCTCACGATACGGTCATACGGATACTGTGCAAGCACCATATCCTGGACCCTTGTAATCTGTTGCTGCATCTTGCGGCAGTCGTTGACGATTTGATCGGTCTTGGCGGTGCCGTTGGGGTCGCGGCTCAGCTCGTCGCTCATGTTGTAGAGTGCATTCTCCAGCACGGACAACTGTTGATACAACTGTCGGTAGTCAAGAGTCGGCTCAACCTTGAACAACTGGCCCACCTTGCGGTCGATGCCGTCGAGACGATCGGCTGAAGCAAGTGTCGCGGCACTCACGCCGGTTGACTGTCTGAGTCGATGCGACAGGACGAGCCAGTCCGCATCGATCCGACGGAAGTCCACCACAATCGTTTCGAGCGGAATTCCTGCGGTCAGATCCTGGTTGAGTCGCGCTGTCAGGTCTCGAAGTGAGTAGAGATCATTCAAAAGGGAACGCAATTGCGGATAGCGACGGTAGTCCTGCTCCAGTGCGGAGTACAATCGCCCGGATTCGTCGTACGCATCTTTCATTGAGCGGGCCAGCAGTGGCTTATCAACTTTCGACAAATCGATGGGTTTATTACTTGTTCCCAGCGTTGGTGTGCGAGGATTCGCGTCAAGGCTTCCAATTTCACCAGGTTGAAGCCGACGAGTCAGATCCTGCAAGTCAGACTCTGTCCGACCGATGCGAGTGGCTGGCTGTGCGATGGCGGTTGAGGCCAGTGTGACGGTTAAGATTGCTGCGGCAAACGCCCGAAATAATTCTATTTGCGGAGAGTGCATAGCGGATTCCTTTTCCTGAGTTTCAATCCATGAATTTGAGTCAGCGGGCCGTATCGCGTGATTTTGCCCCCCGGCAGAATTCTGCATCGCCTGCAAATTCCGCTGTACCCTGACGATCTTTGCAGTTTAGGCCAAAACGCGGATTTCTGGAAACAGCAGTTTTTGCCGGAGTTTCCGGCACCTGGTTTTACACTCGAATGAAGATATTTTTTGCTTCCAGGATTCGACAGACGCCATACACAATGCCGCTGAAACACAGGAAAG
>JAYUVA010000143.1:0-5185 GCA_043754375.1 Candidatus Kuenenia sp.
GCGATTCTGGGTGATCCTGACGGACTTCAGTCACTGGAGAAGAATTTGACCAGCAGTGACAATGCTATCCGGACATACGCAGCCACATTCGCGGGCGACGCGCGAGCCACCGGCGTTGTGGATCGCTTGATGGCGATGTTGGGAGATCCGTTTCCCGATGCACGCATTCGCGCGGCCCAGTCACTCCTGGTGCTGGCCGGTCCGGCAGTGCTCCCATTCAAGGTGCATGCCAGTGCGGTGTTCAACGAGCTCAATGCAAAGTCCTGTTGGTTTCATCCTCGCGTTGCTGCAATGCCGGGTCACGGCATTGCAGGCCAGCCAGCGGTCGTGATGACGATTCAAAAACATCTGGGAGTCAGCGACCACTACTCCGGCCTGTACTTCCTGCGAACCAACAATCTCGGCGAGACATGGACCGGCCCGACGGAGGTTCCGGAGCTGGCCTCGCGACCGGGCGAGAACAACGAAACGATCGCCGTCTGCGACGTGACACCCGGTTGGCTCAGGGAAAGTCAGCAAATGCTGGCCATCGGCATCAAGCTGCGTTACGGCCCGAAGGGGGAACAACTTGTCGATAAGCCTCGGTCGCACGAATGTGCCTACGCGACCTACGACCCGAACTCCGACAAATGGACCGCATGGAAGATGCTGGCGATGCCCGAGACCGATGGTAAGTTTTTCCTCGTCGCGGCGGGTTGTGTGCAGTGGCTCGAACAGCCCGATGGGACGTTGTTGATTCCGGTCTACTTCCAGGGGCGCAATGGCGGCGACTACACCGCAACGGTTCTGCACTGTGCGTTCGACGGGCAGGAGCTCAAGTACCTCAGGCACGGTGACGAACTGACCACGCCGGGAGGACGTGGTTTTTACGAACCTTCACTGACGCGATTTCGGGACAAGTATTATCTCACTCTGCGACACGATACGGCCGCATTTGTGACAACGAGCGATGACGGACTGCACTTCGAGCCGGTCCAAAAATGGACGTTTGATGACGAACAGGATCTGGGGAGCTACAACACTCAGGCGCATTGGCTCACTCACAGCGGCGGACTGTTCCTCACTTATACTCGACGCAGCGCGAACAATGATCACATTATGCGAAACCGCGCTCCACTCTTTATCGCTCAGGTCGATCCCGACACTCTGCAGGTGCTTCGCAGAACCGAGCAGGTCCTGCTGCCGGAACGCGGTGTCATGCTCGGCAACTTCGGCGCGGCGGCCATTTCACCCGGCGAGTCCTGGGTCACGGATGCCGAGTTCCTCGTCAGCGATAAGGCACACCCGAAAGGAGCCGACGGCACCGTCTGGCTTGGAAAAGTGAAGTGGTCGATGCCTAATCAACTGGTGAGGTGAGCACGCAAGGTGCGAATGGCATCAATGTTGAGGACGTATACCACACGCGACTGGCATTGACTCGTTTAACCACGTGCCCGGCGGGCCGCGATTGTTCTATTTGAAATTTCGTGTTTGAGATTTGAAATTTGAAATACAAAACGCGGGGCGTTGCCCACGCGGTTAAACGAATTTCCATCTTCCAACGCTCAGAATCAGATGTGTTTGTACACAGACTCAAAATCGATGTCGTAGCGTTTCATTTTCTTGTACAGCGTCGTGCGGTTGATGCCTAGAGTCCTGGCGGTCTTCTGCCGATTCCAGCCACTTGCTTCCAGTGCCTGAATGATCAGGTGACGTTCCGGTTCTGTCAAAGCCGACTTCAAAGACGCTCCTCCAAGGTGAGCTTCAATGTGAGCGCGGTGTTCGTGATTGGCAAACAACTTCTCAGGCAGATCCGCTGCCGTGATACGATTCTCACGACACAGGACGACGGCCCGTTCAATCACGTTCACCAGTTCGCGGACATTCCCCGGCCAGTGATAGTGCTGCATGGCCTGCATGGCCATCTCATCAATCTCTGCAATGTTGCGACCCGTCTGTTCGTTGAACACCTGCAGATAGTGTGCGGATAGCAGGGGAATATCGCCGATGCGGTCTCGCAGAGGTGGCTGAGTGATCGCAATCACATTGATGCGGTAGTAAAGGTCTTCGCGGAAGGTGCCGCGTTTCACGCATTCTTCCAGGTTTTCGTTTGTTGCAAGGACAAGTCGAACATCGACCTTGTGCGTGACGTTGCCGCCGACTGGTTCGAATTCACGATCCTGAAGGACTCGCAACAGTTTGACTTGCAGTGCGGGAGAGGCTGTGGCAACTTCGTCCAGAAACAATGTGCCCCCGTCGGCCAGCAGAAACTTGCCGATCTTGTCATGCGATGCTCCGGTAAACGCACCGGAAACATGGCCGAACAGTTCGCTTTCCAGCAACGATTCAGGCAGTGATCCGCACGCCACTTCCACGAATGGTTTGTCGCGGCGATTGCTGAGTTGATGAATTGAACGTGCGGTCATGGTCTTGCCGGTTCCGCTTTCACCCAGGATCAACACGGTTGTCCGCGTGTCAGCGACGCTCTCAATCAACTCAAACATCCGCAGCATCTTGTAGTCTTTACCAACGATGCTCGATAACCCGAAGCGTTGAGTCAACTGAGCCTTCAGCTTCTTGTTTTCGTCAAGAATCTGACGCTGACCAATCGCGCGTTCGATGGAGAATCGCAATTCTTCGTCGATCACAGGTTTGGTCAGATAGTCGAATGCACCCATGCGGATGGCTTCGACGGCACTTTCAATTGTGCCGAATCCCGTGAGCAGAATCACGGACGTTTCCGGAGTATTTTCACGTGCCCACTGCAGCAGCTGGAATCCGTCCTTGTCGGGAAGGTTCACGTCACAGAGTACGACTTCGAATGGAAACTCTTCCATGCGTGCGATGGCTTCGGTGCAATTGGATGCGGTTTCCGTCCGATGTCCAAGAGTGCGAAGATAGTCCGCCATTGCAGACTGAATGTAGCGATCGTCATCGACGACCAGCAACGAGCCCGATGTGTTGCGAGCCATGAACTGTCCCCTCAGGAAGTGTAGCGCCAGCCGGAATTCCAGACGAATGATCCGCGCTGTATCATCAAAATGTGAACAATGTCAGCCTGGAGCGAAAGACTGTTCACATGCAGATCGCACTGAACTCGGTTGCCGTCCGTAGCAACAAACTGCTCGATCCAGAGAGGGGATGCCTACACACTAGGTTGCCTTTCAGGCACGGGCGGTGTTCAAGTACAACCCGCATGTGAATTTGAAAGGACGCAGGGATGCATTCGCTACAATCGGAACGGTCGGAATCCGACAGTCGCCGGACTTCATTGGCAGCGGGCACTTGATTCTGAGGCACTCGCTGGCCAGACTAGTGGTCTGTCAGTGATGAATTGATGGGTTGTGTGCCACTGGCTCTGCCAGTGTTTCATGCAGATTGGGTTGGATCAGCGAGTAGCATGATCGCTGGGCGGCTGACGCACGACGTTGACCTGGTCGGGCGCGCACGGCTTACAAGTCGCTTGACCCACTTAAAGAGTAACACCACACCTGCTTCTCAATCCCACCGGACCTCAGTGGATGAAAACAATCCCGTTCAGGCAGACTCTGCCATTTTCGCTGCCCGTCATCTGGTTGCTGTCGAGCGTGGTGTCTGCGCAGCAATCGCTGGATTTCAACCGCGATATCCGTCCAATTCTCTCTGAAAACTGTTTCTACTGTCACGGCCAGGACAGCAATAAACGCCAGGCTGATCTGCGGCTTGATCAACGTGACGTCGCCATTGATGCGGGCGCGATTGTGCCGCATGATGCTCCTGGCAGCGTCATCGTGCAACGGATCAATTCCAGCAATCCCGATGAACTCATGCCGCCCGCGAAGTCGAACCGTCGTCTGTCAGCCGAACAGAAGGCACTCCTGGAGAGATGGATTTCCGAGGGCGCAAAATATCAGACTCACTGGGCCTTTGAAGCGCCCGTCCGGCCCGCTCAACCTGAAGTGACGACGGCAGGCTGGGATCGCAATCCTGTCGATCGTTTCGTGCTGCACAGGTTGGAACTTGAAGGATTGCATCCGTCGCCGGAAGCAGATCGAGCCACTCTGATTCGCCGCGTGTCGATTGATCTTGTGGGAACGCCACCGACACCCGATGAAGTCGATGCTTTCGTCAGCGACTCAAACCCTCAAGCTTATGAATTGCTGGTTGATCGCCTGATGTCCAGTCCGCACTATGGGGAAAGGATGGCGTTGAGTTGGCTGGATGCGGCACGCTACGCAGACAGCAACGGATTTCAGCAGGACGGCGACACATGGCAATGGATCTGGCGTGATTGGGTGGTGAAAGCGCTGAATGCAGATCTGCCGTTCGATAAATTTACAATCTGGCAACTTGCCGGCGACCTGCTTCCGGACGCGACCGACGAGCAGAAAATCGCCAGTGCGTTTAACCGGAATCATCTGCTCAACGGTGAAGGCGGCGCGATTGCAGAGGAGCAGCGCTGGGTCAACCTGTTCGACCGCATGGAGACGACCTCGACGACGTGGCTTGGTCTGACCATGAATTGCGCGCAATGCCATGACCACAAATATGACCCGATGACGCAGCGTGACTACTATCGTATGCTGGATGCGTTTAACCGCGTTCCGGAATCCGGCACGCCGCAGTTTTTTTCGTCGCGCATCCGTGTCGCGGCTCCGTTTCTTGAACTGCCGACGGACGAGAACAAAACCCGGGTTGCTGATTTTGAAACACGGATTGCCGCAACCGACGCGGAGATTCAACAACGTGAAGACCTCGCAAAACAACTCGCAGCCTACAAAGCCGATCAGATCCCGCGTGTGATGATCATGAGTGATGATCAACCACGCGAAACCAGTATTCTGTCGCGCGGCGAATACCTGAACCCCACGGAGAAAGTTTCGTTCGCAACGCCTGCTTTTCTGCCGCCGCAGCCAGCCGACGCGCCAAAAAATCGACTGGGATTCGCGCAGTGGCTGATGGCTGCGGAAAATCCTCTCACAGCGCGAGTTCAGGTGAATCGATTCTGGCAGTACTATTTTGGTGTCGGAATCATCAAAACCGCTGAAGACTTTGGCGTGCAGAGTGAGTACCCGATTCACGGTGATCTGCTGGATTGGCTGGCTGTAGAGTTTCGCGACAGCGGATGGAGCATGAAACACATGCATCGCCTGATCGTGAACAGCGCCACGTATCGTCAGTCCAGCAGGGTGACGCCCGAGCTTCTGGATCACGACCGCGAAAACCG
>JAYUVA010000144.1:0-3392 GCA_043754375.1 Candidatus Kuenenia sp.
TCAGAACCCGCAGAAATGCCGTGCGAGAATTGCTGCGAACGTGCAAACCCTTTTCGGGATACGCAGAGAACACATGAACTTCGCGATCCGGCGAACTTAAGTGTACAAACGCCGTGCCTTCCCATGTTTCCTCTTTGCGCGTGACATTAGAAATCGATTTTTCGGCTGCGACGAGGTACGCATCCATCTGAGTTCGAAACACCAGGTCCTGATCAAATCGAAACAGCAGTGTGACGTCGCTGCCTTCGTTGACGAATGGATCACTGCCGCTGATGGCGATCTCCTTGACGACCAGATCATAAAACGGTCGTGCGCGCGGGTTCGTTTCGACGGCCAGTTGCTGCCGCAGTTTCTGCTCGGTATCACGCGCGAAAGCCGATTCGCCGGTTTGAGTGTAAAGGTGCCTTGCAAACAGATTTCCGCCGTCGATGATATCCAGCATCCGACTTACGGAACGAAAACGGATGTAGTAGTTGTCGGCAGGCACATAATTGGCGAGCACCGAAAACTTCGGCTTCTGTCCCTTCAGCATCTCGTGCCAGGGATGACTTGCAACCGTGGGGCCGGTCAGCGTCTGAATTGGAACGGTTGGTCCCTGTTTCTGTTCACCGCTTTCGCGGTTCATATCCGATCCCGGTCGCATCGCGTCCAGCTGCAGGCTCTCTTGTACGGCGAGCGACCCTGAAAACAAATTGAACAGATCAACACTCTCACGACGCTCCGCCGCGATTTGCCGCTCAGTCGGTTCGTTCAGTCTCAACAATTCAGTCGCATCGAATCCGTCGCGTTGCCCCAGCTTCAATGCCACGTATTGCAGGAAGACGTCTTTCGGATACATCTTCAATTGCGCCTGAGCTTCCTCGAACGACCACAACGGTTTGCGCTCAGCGACCTTCTCCGCATCCTGCGCGACAGCGGTGATCGTCATCGCCGTGATGGTTGCCATGAGCATCAGCCATCGAACACATTTCGGACCTGAATGAATGACCATGACAGGGATCTCCTCTACGTTGTGATCTTTGACTTCGCTGCACCCGTCGTGCGAATCCCGAATGCCACAAGAGGGGCATAGTTCAAAGCAGGATACCTGTTCGCTGCGTCTCTGTCATTCTCTGCAGTCTGATTCAGTGGCTGGGGGGCACAGGCCAGCGTTCCCAAAAGTCACCATTTGATGCCGCATGTTGCCTCGGGGTCAATGGGCTGATGCGGATGCGGTTTATGTCCTGTGTCTCACACATCTCAGGATTTTCAGCGTTGCCTAATAGCAACAGTGTATAGCGCGGGGTTTACGGAATGTACACCTCTCTGAACATTTTTTTAATTTCTGTAAATCATTTTGCATCAACAACTTGCGATTCATCTGTGGCCATCTTTTCTGGAGTGGAGATTTGCGCGCAAAGGCCATTGGCACACACTCTGCTTTACATCAATTCATCAACCGAGCATCACAGTGAAGCCGGTGAAAATGTGTTGGTGAGACTCATCGAAACTGAGTACCCGCCACTAAGGTTTGAATAAGAAACGGGAGACATCGCAATGAACATTTTGAACGCACTGAAGAATGATGAAAACGGTTTTGTCGTTTCTGCGGAACTCGTACTCGTCGGCACTATTCTGGTGCTCGGGATGATCGTGGGAATGACCGAACTGTCCTTCAACGTCAATCAGGAGCTGGAAGATCTTGGCTCAGGCATCGGAGCTATCAATCAGACGTATTATTACACGCTGGCCAGTGGCAGAAAGGGTGAAGTGGTCGGAAGTACGTACCTGGACTTCCAGGACGAGTGCGATAACAGTTGCGACATCACCTGCAACACGCCGGCTCGCGGTGAAAAATAAGGTTACTGACAAGACGCAGCTTCACGGCGGCGTGACGAATCTCAAACGCTCTATGATCGATACTGATATTCAAGAGGGAACATTGACATGAACATTCTGAATGCGTTGAAGAACGACGAAAATGGTTTTGTTGTCTCAGCCGAATTGGTTCTGGTCGGGACCATTCTGGTACTCGGCATGATCGTGGGACTTACCGAATTGTCCTACGGCGTCAACGAAGAACTGGAAGACCTCGGCTCGGGCATCGGAGCCATCAACCAGACGTATTATTACACTCTGGCAAGTGGCCGAAAAGGCGAAGTTGTGGGCAGCACCTGGCTGGACTTCCAGGACGAATGCGACAACGCCTGCGACATCACATGCAACACACCGGCTCGGGGCGAAAAGGGCAGCTACTGATTTCGCCTGATCGTTTTAAACACACGGGGGCTGCGGTCACATGACCGGGCCCCAATCACAAAACCGTCTCCTGTTTCGGGATAAACAGCCCGCGTTCGCCTCTGGCAAACGCCGGGCTGTTTGTCTTTGAAGCCCTGCCGCATCGCAGAAAAGGGATTTTCCCGGCGATAACAACCAGAAAAGCGGGAACAAAGCTGCCATCGCGGGGAACCATTTCTGTGTTTAGAATGTCGCCCTTCCACAAACACAGGGCCGGTCGAATAATTCATAAAGCAGCATCTGGTACTGCCTGACGATCCCACGGAATAAGAATCATGCGCAGCGAATCTGAAGTACTGTTCGAAGACAATCCATTTACCATTCCGGTTGCCGATCGAGTGCGGAGGTTGCCGCCGTATCTGTTCGGAACGATCAACAAGCGGAAGTATCAACTTCGCGTCGCAGGTGTTGATGTGATCGATCTGGGAATGGGTAATCCGACCGATCCACCGGATCCGTTGATCGTCCAGAAGATTGAAGAGGCCCTCGCGGATCCCCGCAACCACCGGTATTCCGTTTCCAACGGGATCGGCAATCTTCGTAAGGAAGTGTCCGCGAGGTATCTCAAGCGATACGGCGTGCGGCTGGATGCCAATGATGAAGTTCTGGCCTGCCTCGGATCGAAGGAGGGCTTCAGTCATATGTGTCTGGCACTCATGGGGCCCGGCGACACGGCGATTGTACCGGCACCGTCGTTTCCGATTCACGTTTATTCCGTGATGCTGGCCTCCGGCAATGTGATCGCTCTGGACGTGCGTGACCCGGAGAAGTTCTTACGAAACATTGCTTATACCTGTGAACATCTGATGCCGAAACCGAAGGTCGTCGTCGTTAATTTTCCGCACAATCCGTCATCAACCGTGATTGAGCAGGACTTCTTTGTGGAACTCGTGCGCCTCGCAAAGAAGCACAAGTTCCTTGTCATCAGCGATTTTGCCTATGCAGACATCTGCTACGACGGATACAAGGCACCCAGTTTTCTTGCGACTCCTGGCGCGCTGGATGTTGGTGTCGAGCTGACTTCGATGAGCAAGAGTTACAGCATGGCCGGTTGGCGGATTGGGTTCTGTTGCGGCAATCGCGAAATGGTCCGCGCCCTGGCGACGATCAAGGGC
>JAYUVA010000145.1:0-3952 GCA_043754375.1 Candidatus Kuenenia sp.
TCGGCCGATAATAACATCCCGCTGATCGCGCGTGGAGCAGGTTCCGGACTTGCAGGAGGAGCGATCGGCAGTGGAATTGTGCTCGACTTTTCCCGGCACATGAATCAGATTGTGTCGATTTCCACTGACCGGGTTCGCGTCCAGCCCGGTGTCGTCCGCGAGAAACTCAACGAGCAGTTGCGTGAACATGGTCGTTACTTCGCACCTGACCCGTCAAACAGTCGCATCACAACTGTGGGTGGAATGCTGGGAGTAGACGGAGCAGGTTCCCATGCCGTGCGAGTTGGTTCCGCGCGCGATCATGTCGAGTCGATTGAATGCGTGCTGTCCGGGGGGCAATGTCTGGAACTGGGCCGTGAATTGCTGGCAGGACGAGATACGCCGTCGGAGACAGCGTCTCCGAACCGTGACAATCCAGTCATCCTCTCAGACTCACAAAAATCCGAGACGCTCAGGCTGTCGATGATGACAGCGACCACTCGACGTGCTTTGCTGTTGCAGCAGATCGAACAACTTCTGCGAGAAAACGATCAACTTTTCCGTGAGCTTCAACCGCCGTTGTTGCGGAACTGCTGCGGTTATCGACTGCGTGGCATTTTGCAGAACGATCGCCTGGACGTCGCACGCATGCTCGTCGGATCCGAAGGTACGCTGGCGCTGTTCACTGAAGCAACGTTGTTTACGACGCCCCTTCCCAAGAATCGATCCGCAGCAATCCTGATGTTTGGTTCGCTTGAAGGTGCGATTCAGGCAATGCAGTTAATCCTGCCACTTGAACCCAGCGCGTGCGACCTGTTGGATCGCAGGCTGTTGAGTCTGGGACGCGGGGCCGACCAGCGATTTCGTGATATCATTCTGCCGGATGCTGAAGCCGGCCTCATCATTGAGTTTTCCGGCTTCAGCGAGCGTGAAGTCCTGCAACGGCTGGACGATATGCAACGATTACTGCTCGATCGACGGATTGATTTTCAATTGACTCGTCAGGCATCCAGCTACGAAGAGGTCGAATTGTTGTGGGCTCTCCCAGGAAAAGTCGTTTCGCTGCTCGCCGGCCTCAAGGGCAATTCACGACCATTGCCGTTTGTGGAAGATGTGGCAGTGCCGCCAGAGCGACTGGCGGAGTTTCTTCCCGTGGCACAACGGGTGTTTCAACGCCACGAGGTCACGGCGACGCTGTATGCCCACGCTGCATCCGGACAGCTCCACTTTCGCCCTATCATGCCGATTCCGAGTCGCGGCGACGCCACGGCAATGGAAGCCATCGCCCGCGATCTGTATCGTAAGGTTCGTGATTTCGGCGGAACTATTTCCGGTGAACATGGAGACGGTCTTTCTCGCACTGCCTTCATTCGTACGCAATATGGGGCGTTGTATCGTGTCTTTCAGCAGATCAAGGATGTGTTTGATCCTCAGAAACTAATGAATCCTGACAAAATTATCAGTAATGATCCTTCGCTGACTGTCAGGAATTGGCGGCGCACTCGACCAATGGTTGATGAAGTTTCCGCGATCCAGTCAAAGCCTCTGTTGCCCGTCATGCAGCTTGCGTGGACAGCTGCAGAAGCTACCGATGCTGCCGTGCGGTGCAATGGCTGTGGGACGTGTCGCACGCAGGTCAGCCCGCAGCGCATGTGTCCGTTTGTGGAAGAAAACGGCGACGAAGAAGTTTCCCCGCGTGCCAAGGCAAATGTTGTCCGCAACAGTTTGTGTACAAACAGCGTGCAGGAATTACTGGCGCAGGAGGACACGTCCCGTCTGCTGGCCAGTTGCTTTAACTGCAAACAGTGTCAACTCGACTGCCCGTCTGAAGTCAACATCCCGCACCTGCTGATTGAAGCCCGTGCTCAGCATGTTCAGGCCCATGGGCTCAGCAAGACGGCATGGCTATTGTCCCGAGTTCATACCTACGCGAAGATGGCGTCAAGTGTGTCATTTGTCACAAATCGCCTGCTCAACAACTCAATCTTTCGCAGATGCCTGCAAAAGTTTCTTGGCATTTCGGCCCAGCGACGCCTTCCTCGATTTACGCAAACGCCGTTCCTTGAATCGCAGCGCGTGTTGAGAATTCAGAATTCCGGCGCGCCGGGAAGTAACAAACCGACGGTTGTGTACTTTGTGGACTATTTCGCAAATCATCACGATCCGGAACTTGCCGAAGCGTTTGTCCGTGTCCTGGAACATAACGGCTATCGCGTTTTCATTCCGCCAGGTCAGACGGTATCCGGGATGGCAATGTTCAGCAACGGTGACCTTGCCAGTGCACGAACTCTCGCGGAACAGAATATCCGTGAATTGATCGAACCGGCACGAGAAGGCTACGCGATCGTCTGCACTGAACCGACCTCCGCGCTGTGTCTGACTCAGGAATACCCGATGCTGGTGCAAAACGACGATGCCGGAATTGTCGCACAGCAGACAACAGATGCCGGGTCGTTTCTGGCAGATCTGCATCGGCGTGGCTTGCTCAAGCGGGACTTTTCACCGCTGCCCATGCGGATTGCGTGGCACACGCCGTGCCACGTGAAGGCGCTGCGAAAGGGCACGCCAATGCTGGAGCTACTGGCATTGATTCCGGAGCTCAAGGTGTTGATGATTGAAAAAGGCTGCACCGGTATGGCTGGCACATTTGGAATTGCAGCAGCGAATTTTGAGAAGTCCATCGAAATCGGCGCCGGACTCATCCGTGAGATGCAGACCATCGATGCCAACGCCGGCGTCACAGATTGCAGTGCCTGCCGAATGCAGATGGAACAGGCTGCGACCATACCGACGATTCATCCCATCAAGCTGCTGGCTCTGTCATATGGCCTGATGCCCAGGCTCTCTGAACGACTCAGGTCGCGGCCTGGCGGATTGGTCATGTCGTAAATCCACCATCCATCGGATGCATGCGCTGCTCTCGGAATTCTGAGTACATTTATTACAACCGACAACCCCGGTCTGATCCGTGTCGCTTTTGCGGCTCGTTTGATTCAGGCCCGCCTCGTCCGTGTCGTCCGGGACTTACGGTTGAAGTTCAAGCCGTGAGATTCTGCTCGCTACCAGACGGGAGCAGACCTTCAGGACACTGATTCCTGCCACCAGACATGAACACCAGACGTCACCATGCGTAATCTGAATTCGATGCTGACTTTAGTTCTGATGCCTGCGCTGATGATTTTCGGAGTACGATACGTCCGGAGCACCGGCCAGCGCTGGCTGACAAACGGCGGAACAACCATAACCGCGACCACACCATCGACGATGCGTGTCAATGCGGTGACATCGTTCCTGGAAAAGGCGGAACAACCAACGCCGGCACTTCGCCCGATTCCCGATGTTATCTCAGCAGAAATAAAATCGTGGCCAAAATCCCAGCGACATGTCGCCAGTCTTCATCCGGAAATGATCACCCCCGGAAACTTTGAATACCTTGGCGCATTCATCCCTCCGCACTTCGAAGACAATCTGAATTCCTTTGCGTATTCTTCGGGCACGCTGGCATTTCGTGCGAATCGGGATCGTCCGGAAACAGAAACGACATTACCGGGTTCGCTCTTCCTTGCGGGCCATGCACAACAGCAACGCGTTGCCGAAATCTCGATTCCAAAACCCGTTCTGTCCACTTTAAAGCGAGCAGAGGAACTGCCACGAGCAGAAATGCTGCAGCCATTTTCCGATGTCACACACGGAATCATGCAGGGTCTGTCTGACGCTCTCGACGGAGCAGATTTTCGACTTGGCGGGATGCAGGTGGTCGGCGACCGACTGCACTGGACGACTCACGTCTACTACAATGCAGCCCAATACGACACTGCAACCCATGGCTGCTGTTCACTGGATCTAAGTGAACGAAGTGTTCAGGGTCCATGGCATCTCGGCGACGGCGCGTCGGCAGCGCCGGAATGCCACTCCGACAAACATGCAGGCTATATTTTTGAGATCCCGAAAGCCGAATCGGAAAAATGGTTCG
>JAYUVA010000146.1:0-12009 GCA_043754375.1 Candidatus Kuenenia sp.
CAAGGATATCGAAGAGTATGAATGCTCACGGTAAACATCAACATCAACGGCCCCATCCGATTGCACACCGACGTCGTGGCATTTCGCAAAAGTTTGCTCAGTCTCGGACTGCCGGAAAAGGCGCATTGGTGGCCTTTTTGGCAGTTCTGGGCCCTGGCCTGCTCGCTGGACTGTCCGATGATGACCCCGCTGGCATTGCCACCTATTCGATGCTGGGGGCGGATCATGGCTACCGGTTGTTATGGATTATTCCTGTTTCGACCGTGCTGCTGGTTTACTTTCACCTGGTAGCCGTTCACATCGGTGCTGCCAGTGGGAAAGGATTTGTCGCCATTATTCGTGAGCGTTGGGGGCGTGGAGTCGGATATGTTGCAGTGATCGGATTGTTGTTTGCCAACTTCGGAACAATCTGCGCGGAATACGCGGGGATTTCCGCTGCGGCATCCCTTGTCGGTATTCCATCGTGGATCAGCACTCCAGCTGCTGGAATATTGATTTCTTTGGTGGTGGTGCTGGGCTCGTTCCATCGAGTCGAAGGCGTCCTGCTGGTGATTTCCTCAACGCTGGCTCTGTACATCATTGATGGAGTTCTGGCGCGGCCGGATTGGTCGCTTGTTGCTCGCAATTCCATCATTCCCAACTTTCCTGTAAATCAGGCCGGTTGGCTGGCGATCGCCGCAACTCTCGGAACGACACTCGCTCCCTGGGGGCTGGCTTTCATACAGTCGTATGCGGTGGATAAGAAAATCAAAGTTTCCGACCTTCGAATGGAGCGAATCGATGTGATCATCGGATCTCTTCTCACAGGCGTCATCGGGATGGCAATCGCTGTCGCCTGCGCTGCGACACTCCATCCGGCCGGTATTCACGTCGATGACGCGCGCGATGTGGCGATCTCTTTAAAACCATTGGCTGGCTCATTCGCCACGTTGCTGTTCGGAGTCGGACTGCTCGGCGCATCGCTTCTGGCGGCAGCCATCGTTCCTCTGGCAACGGCCTATTCCATTGCCGAAGGGATCGGGGCACCCGCTTCGCTGGATCTCGACGCACGCCATTTCCAGCTTTTCTATGCTGCATTCATCGGCCTGACTGTGGCTGCGGTCAGCGTCGTTTCGCTGCCCAACCTGCCCCTTATTCCGCTGATGTACGCCAGTCAGGTGGTCAATGCCGTCTTGCTCCCCCTACATGCCATTGCACTTCAACTGCTGGCCAGTGATCGCGCTATTATGGGCGAATCTAAATCCGGAAAATTGATGCAATACCTGGGATGGTTTGGCGTGGTCCTGATCCTTGCCTGCATCGGTGCCCTTGCCGTCAGTTGGGTCACGTCGAGGTAATGCTGCCGTGAGGCATGGGTGATTGTGCGCTTCGTGACGGTGAGGGTCAGACGAGGCAGTGGTATCTTGTCATGTCAGCATATAGCTTGCTGATGCATAAATTGAGCGCGACCATGCTCGTGGATGGGCTCATTGTCCGCTGTACACCATTGGCGAAGCCCGTCTCCAACCTTCATTCAGCGAACGGAAATTTTTTCCCTTGAAGGAATACTTTTCCGTCGCAAGCCGCATGGCGGCGAACGATTTTTCTGTATCCACGCAATCGCTTTACTCGGCAAAACCCTTGCTGCCCGCACAATCCGTCTGAGCTGAACCCGATCGGGCGCGAGACTTGCGTACTGGGTCGAGGGTTGGCTGCGCACTTCGAGGCGCTGAGGGGCTGGGTATAACTCGTTCACGGATGAACTTTTAATGATCTCAGGACTCTACAGCGCGGCGACAGCCATGGATGTGACGGATCGGCGACATGCAATTGTTGCCGATAACCTCGCGAATCTGCAGACGCCCGGTTATCGTCGCCGCGTCCTGTCTCAATCAAGTTTCGACGCGATGATGCAACCGCTGAAGGGGGCAGAGGACGGCGTCGATTCTTCCAGACTGCTGGGAGTGACCACCGGCGACACGCAATACGATTTCACGCAGGGCCACATTCAGGAGACAAAGCTCAAGCTCGACGTCGCACTCAGCGGCGAGGGCTTCTTTACAGTGCAGGGCCCTGACGGCCCTCTCTATACCCGCAGCGGAGCGTTTCACCTCGATCCACAGGGCACTCTGGTCAATGTCGATGGTCTGCCGGTCATGGGCACTGGTGGGCCAATAACTTTGCCCGGAGGTCTGACGACATCGCAGATTGAAATTGCCAAAGACGGCAGCATCTACGCCGACAATCAGCAGGTCGGGCAGCTTGAGTTGGTTCAGTTCGCAGACAACAGTGTGCTGACTGCAGCTGGAGCTTCGTTATTTACAGCATCACCTGGTGCGGTGACGACAGGCAGTTCTGCAGAGGTTCTGCAAGGGAGACTGGAAATGGCCAACACGTCTTCGGTGGATGAACTCATCAACATTATCGCTATTTCACGACATCGCGACGCCGCGCAGAAAGCGCTCAACACGATTTCTGAATCCGTTCAGAAGCGGATTGGCCTCAGGTAAGGTGTCACGCGAGCTCCATGAACCGCAATCACGCCGTCGAGGCTGAACAATTCAACGAGTCCCCAAACAGGAAATACAACATGTTACGAGCCCTCTACACCAGCGCCACAGGGATGAAGGCGCAGGAGATGCTCATTGACAATACGGCCAACAATCTGGCCAACGTCAATACAACGGCTTTCAAACGCAGCCGAATGGACTTTGCGGACCTGTATTATACGAACCAGAGAGCGCCGGGAAGTTCGGTGAGCAATGCCCAGATTTCGCCAACCGGATTGCAGATCGGCAACGGAGTTCGCGTTGTGGCGACCAGCAAGAGTTTCGTGAACGGTACCGCCGAGCAGACAGGGAATCCCCTGGATATTGCGATCGAAGGCGACGGATTTTTTCCTGTTCTGATCAACAACGGTGAAACCCGTTATACACGCGCAGGCAGTTTCAAACTGGACAATCAGGGCCGTCTGACAACTCCGGACGGCTATGTCGTACAGCCGACAATCACGATTAACTCCGGCAGCGACAACATGTCAATCACGATTGGCAAGGATGGAACCGTGCAGGTGGGCACTACCGGATCGACCCAAGGGAGACAAACTGTTGGCCAGCTTCAAATCGCCACGTTCCTGAATCCAGCAGGTTTGTCGAGCGAGGGCAACAATCTGTACGCCGACACACTGGCGTCCGGAGCCGCACAGCTTGGAAATCCAGGTGCCACGGGCTATGGCCAGTTGAATCAGGGCTTTCTGGAAGGCTCCAATGTTGAAGTCGTCACTGAACTCATTTCTCTGATTGCGGCACAGCGCGCTTATGAAATCAATTCCCGTGCGATACGCTCCGGGGATGAGATGCTTAAAACAGCCACCGACATCGTCAGGTAGTCTCATGAATTTTTCGCTCCCATTTCGATTTGTCTTCGTGTTTGCGGTGTTCAGCGTGGGCTTTGCGCCTGACGCCCTGTCGGGCCCGCCCGTCGCGACGAAAATCCAGATTCATCTGAATGAAACTGCTGTCGTTCACGGAAGCCAGGTCCTGCTGAGTTCGATCGCGACGGTGTCCTGTAGTGATCCTGTTCGCAAAAAGGAAGCTGAAAATGTTGAGGTCAGGCTGTTGGATGTGACGCTCCCATCAGACACGATTTCGCAACGATTTATCAATATTCGTCTGATCATCGCAGGTTTTCGGATGGAAGACCTGACTTTTTCCGGTGCTGACCAGACTGTCGTTGACTTTCAACCGTCACAGAAGTTGACCGATACGCAAGTGGAAGAACAGGCGTTGATTGTCCTGAGTCAGGCGCTGAATGCCGAACCGGAAGATTTGAAGGTGTTGCTGCAGGGCGGTTTTGTGCAGACGCTGCCGAAAAATCTGCATGATATGGATGGTCTGCAATTGAAGATTCTGCCACCCGCCCGGCGGTCACTTGGGCCGGTGACGCTGTCCGTTCAGGTCTGGAACCATGAAGAATTGCTTTCGACTCGATCAGCAATTTTTGACATACGTCGCAAACAACACGTCGCAGTGGCGAGGATATCATTGAGTCGTGAAATTCCGATCGATGAATCCAACGTCCAGTTTGAAAATCGATTCATGACGACGGAGGTGGATGAACTGGAGCCGAACCAGATTCTGGGGCGGAGTGTCCGTGCAAATGTGGTCGCAGGCGGGATTGTACAGATGCGGGACCTGCAGACAACAACTCGAGCAAATGCGGACATCCTGGTAAAAAAAGGTGACTCCATACAGGTGACCGCTACGGCGCGGCGGCTGCGAACTTCGATTCGCAACATCAAAGCACTGGAAGATGGCCGACTTGGTGATCGCATCAGAATGAAGAACGAGGATTCCGGCAAAGAAATCGTCGGCGAAGTGCTCGGCACCGGTCAGGCGATCGTGAGGCTGAGATAGGAGTCTGTCTGAAGACCGAAGTTTTTGTGAGCGGCACGGCGCTAGCCGCCGGTTTTTGCGGGCCGATTACCCGCAGCTGGCGGCCTGTTGATTTAATGCAGGTTGTGGCGTTTTCGTTTAACGGCTAGCCGTAGGCGTCGGTGTTTCCCATAACGGTCGCCTTCGGCTTGCCGTTAAACGATTAAATCAACAGCCCGCTAGCTGGGTGTTGATCCATTAAAGGAGAAAGTCACATGAAAGAATACACTCGACGCAAAACGATTGCGTTGACGCTGACGGCGATTTGTTCCATCACAGGAAGTCTCCGCGGCGATTCCCTGTGGCAGAAACGGAATCCGCAGCGGGCCTACCTTTGCCAGGATTCCCGCGCTCGAAATGTCGGAGATCTGGTCACGATTGTCGTCACGGAATCCTCGGAAGTGGATAACAGTGAAGACAAATCCATGAGCAAATCCAGTGGCAACAGCATATCGACAGATTTTGAAGCGTCTTCGGGTGGCGGGCTGGCGACGCAGGCATCCAACGCTGCGCTCGATTTGAGCAATTCTGCTGGCAGAAAATTCGGTGGCAAAGCAAGCTATAGGGATTCGCGAGGCTTCACGGACCAGATCACCGTATCAGTCGTCGATGTGTTACCCAACGGAAACATGCTGCTGGCCGGCCGACGCACACTCACGATCGCCGGTGAACAACGGGATCTGGTGATCTCAGGGATGGTGCGGGCGATTGATCTTGGGCCGGACAACAAAGTCAATTCCCGCTACGTCGCCGATCTCCGAACCGTCTATGAAGGCGACGGACCGTCTCGGCATTTCGTGCGCCAAGGCTGGTTCAGCAAGGCTGCGAATAAAGTGTGGCCATTTTGAAGCGTAATGGCAGCCATCGCTGCGATGCATGTCCCTTGGACATTCTTGTCCGAAATCCTGCCTGAAGATGTGGGCACCATGGCCTCATTGAATTCTTAATCTTGATCCTGCATCAAGCAATTATTTCATCCGGACATTTGCCATGCTTCGCACTCTTGCCGCTCTTTGCCTCACACTGACGCTTTCGACGCTGTCTGCGGCAGGCGGCGAACCGCTCGTCCGCATTCGGGACATCACGCAGATTGCCGGCGAACATCCGAATCAGATCACCGGAATGGGGTTGGTGATCGGTCTTGCCGGAACTGGCGGAAACAGTCAGACAACCAAACAGTTTGCGCTGAACCTGTTGCAAAAAATGGGGAATCGCGCGGATCCGGGTTTGCGTGAGAACATCCAGCGGTCGCAGGAAAAAACAGACAACATGTCAGTCGCGCTCGTCAGTGCCACGCTGTCGCCTCATGCGAAAAATGGCCAGCGAATTGATGTGACGGTCTCTGCATTTGACAACGCCAAAAGTCTGACGGGCGGCTTTCTGGTCGCTACGGAACTCTACGGTCCAGACGGCGAAGTCTACGTGATCGCTTCCGGTCCGATTTCATTGAACGGCGGAGATTTCGGTGGCACTGCCGCGAGCGTCACCAAGAACCATCCAACCACCGGGCGAATTCCAATGGGTGGGACCGTGGAAGCGGAAGTGCCATGCACGGTCTTCAGGAACGGGATCTTCGAATTGCTGTTGCGATCACCGCATTATCTGACTGCCATGAATATCGCCACTGCCATCAATCTCTACAGTCCTGGATCAGCGCTTGTGCGTGGTCCTGCGACAGTGGCCGTGCGCTTGCCAGCGTCAGCGATGGAAGATCAATTTCGCTTTGTGGCGGAATGTCAGGAGCTCACCGTGACCCCAGGTTCCATCGCCCGCGTCGTCATCAACGAGCGCACCGGGACAATTGTGATCGGCAGCGACGTCAGGCTGTCGCAGGTCGCGATCACGCATGGTAATCTGATTGTCAGTACCGTGGAAACTCCGGAAGTCTCTCAACCCGCACCATTCAGTAACGGCGAAACAAAAATTGTCCCGCGTACTTCTGTCGATGTGACGGAGCCGGGAGGAGTGATTAACGTGATTGATCAGAATGTGACAGTCGGTGATCTGGCGGCTTCTCTGAATGCACTGGGTGTCAGCCCGCGCGATCTGAGTTCGATCTTTCAGATGTTGAAGGAATCTGGTGCCCTGCATGCCGAGTTAGAGTTGAAATAGACTGTTGGAGTACAGGCTCCATCCTGCCGCATACGTCCGGGTGCAGACGTATCCCGGCTCACCGGACGCAGCCGCCTTAATCGAGAAATTCAGCGAACACAAACCCGCACTCACGGATCCAGGCCCATGTTGATCAGGACAAACCCGACTTTGCCTGCTGAAACCAGCGACATAAAACCAGTAGTCTTTACTCAAAAAGAACTCTCGCCCGCTGATTCTCCGAAATCCGCAAAGGTAGAGAAAGCTATCAAGGATTTCGAGGGCCTGTTTCTGTCGATGATGATTAAGGAATTGCGGCAGACAAGTTCGGGGGAGGGGTTATTCCCGGGTGACGCCAGTGATACCTATGGCGGCATGTTCGACATGTTTCTCGGGAACGAACTGGCGGCTGGCAAGGGGATAGGTCTGGAATCAGTTTTTCGTTCGTCAGCTGCCATCAGTCAACTGGAAGAACACATAGGGCACAACGGATCGCTCATCACTCGTGACAAAGCAATGGAAGGGTATCGCCATGAACAACTCCGCGTCAGTGCCGTTCCAATACCTTGAACCAGCACACCTTCACGATCTGCTGCGGCATGTGGATGCAGAAGAAATCTCGCTGCGGAACACGCTGCGACTGCTGCAGGCGGTTCCGTCCATGTCGCAATCGTCTGATGAAGCCGAGCGGCGTGAAATGCGATTGCGGATTGAGCAATCACTACAACATGCGGCATTGCTGTCGCAGAATCGAACACGCGTGTTGTTGTCTCTGGCGCGACTGCTTTCCATTCCTGTCGTTGACGTCAGTTTTTCAGCGCTGCTGCCATATTCCTCGGTCGCAGCCGTGCAGCTGATTATCCCGGCGCGGCGACGGCTGCAGTCGTTGGTGCGTCAGGTGAGTGCACTCGTGCAGTCAGTGTCGTGGGTGATCAACGAATCACAGCGAATCTACATTTCCATTCTTGAATCATTGCCAGGGACGGCACCTTCATCGGATCGCTATAACGCGAGCGGCCAGAAGCACCTGAATCCGGCTTTGTTTCGATTCGAGACTCGATCCTGATAAGGCGCGGCGATGAAAGCATTTGACATCGGTTTGTCCGCACTTCGCGCGCAGCAATTAACGCTGTCGGTGCAAGGCAACAACTTAGCCAACGCGGCGACGCCCGGATACCACCGGCAAGTCGCTGACCTGGCCAGTCGTGCACCGTTGCGGGACGACCGTTTCAGCATCGGTAACGGCGTCGATGTGGCAGGTGTGCGGCGCTTACAGTCTACGGCGATCGAAACTTCGTTGCTTCGCAATTCTTCTGAAGCGGGATACAGCCAGCAGACAGAAGATCTTGCCAAACAGATCGAATCATTGCTCACACCCGGCGACGCTTCCATTCATGCGTCATTGTCGAAATTCTTCAATCGCATGGAGAAAGTCGCCAACGCGCCACAGGATCGCACGGTCCGGCAGGAGTTTCTGTCGTCTGCGTCAGAACTGATGCAGGGGTTTAACGGCCTGGACCGGCAATTCGCGTCGCTGAAACGCGACGTGACCCTGAATCTCCAGGACGCCGTCAAACAGGTGAATCAGCATGTCAAGGATATCGCGCAACTCAATTCCGAGATCTTCCGGGCCCGGACTCTGGGAATTACGCCTAACGAACTGCTTGATCGGCGTGATCAGATCGTGAGCCAACTTTCCGAATACATGGAAGTCGAAAGCCGCACGTTGCCAAATGGCCAGGAAGAAACTGAGCTTGCCGGCGGCCTGGTCTCAATCGGCACATTGCCTGTGGCATTTCGAGTTCTGCGGGATGTGAATGGCACGACAGGTATCGCCGTGAACAATCTGCCGACAGCGATGACCCTGAATTCCGGACGGCTGGCGGCGATGACAACCGCATTGAATGAGACGATTCCGGAATTCACGTCACGTCTGCGGGACCTGTCCCGCAGCATTGTGCAGGCAGTTGATCAGCAACACGCACAGGGAATTTCAGACCAGGGTCCCGCGACTGTGTTGCTGGGGAATCGTGGCGTGAACGACATTTCGGTGCCGCTGGGGCGCAGCAACCCCGACTTTCCAATCAGCTCTGGCGAGCTTTCAGTTACGGTAACCGATAATACAACAGGCGTGCGTCGCACCGAAACGATTACAATTGATCCGGACACGGACTCTCTGGAAGACGTTGCCACGAAGTTGACCACGATCTCGGGCGTCTCAGCGAGCGTTGATGGCGTCCGCAGGACGCTGCTGATTGTCGCCAACGGACCATATTCCATCGACTTCGCAGGCCGATCGGACACTCCGTCAGATCTGACAATCAACAGTCGCCCGGACGAAACAGGCATCCTCGCGGCTCTGGGAATCGGTTCGCTTTTCGAAGGTTCCGAGCCTGGCACGTTCAACGTTCGCAGTGAGATTCTGGAGAACCCCGATCAGCTCGCAGTGTCGCTCTCAGGCCTTCCGGGTGACGGACGCAATATCTCTGCAATGGCCAGTCTTCGCGACTTGAGAACTGACACGCTTGCCGGACGCACGTTTACGGAAGAGCTGGCTGACGTGACCGCAGAATCCGGCCTTCAGGTGCAGACGTCCGAAAGTCAGAACGCTCAACTGCAGGCATTTGGACAACGCCTGGAAATCGATCGCGACGCCGTTTCGGGTGTTGATATCAACGAAGAAATGCTTCAAATGATGCAGACACAGCGAGCTTATCAGGCTGCTGCGAAACTCATCAACACGGCCGACCAGATGCTGTCAGAACTATTCCAGCTTATTCGCTGATTAAGTTTCAACATTCATGATCAATCGCATTACACAATCTCAGATCTCAAAATCAGCCATCTCGCATCTGGCGGGTCAGACGGCGGAGATCTTTCAGAGGCAACAGGAGATCAGCACGGGTTTGCGTATTCAGCGACCGTCGGATGATCCTTCCGGCATGCGGCGGAGTCTGATTCAGAAAGATCGACTGGAACGACTGGACTCGCACGTTTCCTCGATTCAATTCGCGCAGTCCCGTTTGTCACAGGCCGCCGTGCAGCTTCAGGACGCCAATACCCTGTTGGTCCGCGCTCGAGGAATCGCATTGCAGGCTCCGCAGACGACCGAAGACAGTGAAGTGAGTGCATTGGTTACCGAATTGGATGGGATTCTCCATCAACTTACGAGCGTGGCAAACTCCAGGGACGAAGTCGGCTATCTGTTCAGCGGTACTGCCAGTCATACTTTGCCATTTTCCCTCAGCGCCGCAGACGGTGGTGCATCCGGCTATGATGGATCACCGGCCGGCACGCAACTGCTGATCACGGGCGATGTCGTGCGCGACGCGCTTTTGCCGGGTGATCTGGTGTTTCAACCTGTCTCCCGGGAAGCAACTGTCGTGATTGGCGGCACGGGTGCCAGAGCCGGCACCGGGACAGACACAACTACAGGGACTCGGGAGTTGCGGATCCTGCACGATTCCACAACTTACGGGGGTGGGTCAGGCGTGGCTCCCGGCACTGGTTCCGGTCCGGGCGATACGATCATCGGTGCGGTCGGAACGAATCGCCTGCAAGTGATCGACACCAGCGGCAACGGAACGGCGGGAACGTTTTCGCTCAATGGCGGTCAGACCGTCAATTTCACCAATGCGGATACAAACCTCCTGGTGCAAGGTTCAAACGGTGAACGAGTCTACGTCGATGCGACTGCGATTCTTGCCGGCTTCAATGGCACTGTGGATATCACATCGACCGGCACGATGTCGATCGATGGCGGGTTGACGACAACTCCGATCTCCTTTGCGGCCAATCAGGTCGTCACCGATGCACGAGATGGGACCATCGTCAATCTCGATACTTCGCTCATCAACCGCACCGGGACGGATCAACTGGAGTTTCCTGGCACCGACGACGTCTTTGATGCCATCCGTTCATTGCGTGACGATCTGCTGAACACTCGAAGCCTCGCGCCCAGCGAACGGGCAGCTTCGCTCAACCGAAGACTGGGAGATATTGAACGAGTTCATGAACATGTGCTGGATATCATCGGCATGCAGTCCGTGAGTCTGGAACAGATTGATCGACTGCAGAATCGGACCGAAGAACTTCAACTGTCCGGAAAAATTCAGTACAGCGAAACGGTTTCCGCCGACGTCACAGAATCCATTACCCGGCTGCAGGAACTGACCAACCTGCAGCAGTTCACAATGGCCGCCGTCGGCCGACTCCTGACACCAAACCTGCTTGACTATATTAATTAGTCATACATAATCAGACTATGAAAACATGGAGATCCCCTGATGGCAGCCTCAAATGAAGTCACTTCAGGCATTTTTCGAAAGCCTCGACAATCGAAAGTCCTGCGCAGTGAACTCAATCAGCTCGTCGAGATGCTGAGTGCCAGTGATTCCAGTCTGATCAGGTTCGGACACGCTGTCGCGAAGCATCCGGTGGTCCTCAAGCAGATCATCAGAGCGGCTAACTCATCGCTCACTGGCAGTGCCGTCGAAATTACCGAGCCCGCTCACGCTGTCCTCTTTCTTGGCACCAGTCGCGTGACTTTTCTGCTGAACACACTGGCTCCGGAAATCATTGAGGAAGACGTGGAATTGAACGGAGACAGTGTCGTGACGAAAGCGTGACCGGACACCAGCACTTCAGCGCTCGACCCCCGCTGGTCCAAAGTTGCACCCGGACACCGGCACCGACGTGCTCACCATGCTTTTGGGCCCTCAAATTCCCGCAAAAATCGGCAATCAGCCTTCTGGATTGAAAAAAGGGCTAAACCAAGTACAATCCGGGGCTTGCGGCGAAGGGCTGTCCTTGCTGCTATTCTTCAATCGCCCATTCTGGCGTTCCAGGGTATTGTTCGCAAATCGATTGCGATGGTATTCCCGCGGGGTGGGTTTGTGTCTGTGGAGTTGAAATGACGATCAGTCTGGAACAGAAAAAGAAGATCATGGAAGAGCATGCAAAGACGCCTGGTGACACCGGGTCTCCGGAGGTGCAGATTGCTGTTCTGACTGCAGAGATTCAGGTCATTACAGAGCACTTGCAGACGCATTCAAAAGACTATTCAAGTCGTCGTGGATTGCTGGCGAAAGTCAGTCGCCGACGGCAGTTTCTGGATTATCTCAAGCGGGGTGATCTCAATCGATATGTGTCGATTATCACTCGTCTGAATATTCGAAAGTAGATTGATCAGGCGTTGCTGTGGTTTCACCCGGCAACGCCTTTTCTGCTTTCTATTGTGTCGTTTGGTGTAGGTTTCGTTTTTGTTGGAAGTGAAGTTGACTGCTGCCGCAGGTTCGTAGCGGATTGCCGCATCCTGTGGTGACTTTGAGTTGTCGGAAATTGCAGGCCGGTTGTCAGACGTCGCCGATGTTGGACGGTGTTGATCTCTTTAGTCTGTTGGCAGTTAAGCGGGCATGGTTCGCTGCTGCGTCCTTTCCTGATGTCGTAGAAGTTGCTGCACGAGCGTTGAATTTGACCTTCGATCCTGCCTGCGATGCAGTCCGTT
>JAYUVA010000147.1:0-3335 GCA_043754375.1 Candidatus Kuenenia sp.
CAATGCTGTTGATGTCACATCCTGTGCTGATTCCTCGCGGCAATCTGGCTCGGATTGTGAAAGACTTCGCCGAGCAACTCATTCAGAACGACGGCAAGATGACTCGCCGCGATCTGCTCGATCATATGCTCCACACGATGGCCTGCCGGGCCGCCATCAAATCCGGCAAGCGACTGACTCCCGAGGAAATGCAGGAACTTCTGCGGCAGCGGCATCTGGTTGATGATTCCCACCATTGCCCTCACGGCCGCCCCACATCACTGACTCTCAGTCGTGGGACGCTGGACCAGCAGTTTGGTCGATTGGGTTAGGTGCCGTCTGCCGGACACCACTTCGAGAGCCCGTTACGACCGGCAATCGTGCAGGGCTGAGAGAACCACCGGCGATCTTCGGCGTCAACAGCTCGGTCATCTGATGGACTGACGGCAGAGTGTTGCACGGATCAGTCGAGGGTTTCGATTAGCGCGATCAGCCGTTGTGCGAGAGCTTCGGAAAATCGTGATGGCCATGTGAAATCGATGAGGCCCACCTCAAGCATGTCCTGCAGGTGAACCTGATCTTTGAGCCGAAACGAAGTCAGTTTCATCCGGACCAGTGACTCCAGCGAAAGCACTCGAAAACTTCCGGCACGATCCACGTCACTGACAGCCGGCGCCACTGCCGAGTATTCTTCGCGAACTTTTTCGTCAGAGAAAATCACATGCACGGCATCACGCGGACTGGAATCAGGACCGTCCAGAAACATGGGAACGCCCAGTGTTTCGTGGTAAACAAATCCGGAAGGCTCCATCGCACTGATGGCTTTGGGCAGATCACATCGACGGAGCAGAATGTCAACGTCTTTCGTAAATCGAACGGCCCCTGAATCGACTCGTCCAACCCATTCCGCCACTGCGTTTCCACCGATCACTGCATACTCAATTCCGGCATTTCCCAGAGCCACCGTGGTGCGAAGAAGACGCTCCTGAATTTTTTCGATGGCCATCGCAACGCGGTCCCAGCCTGAGGTTTTGGATTCGGTTGACATGTTAATGCACTCGATTGTAACCATTCAGCGCGGCGACTCGATAGGCTTCCGCCATGGTCGGATAGTTGAATGTCGTGTTGATGAAGTACAACAAAGTATTGGCCGATCCCGGCTGAGCCATGATGGCCTGGCCGATGTGGATGATCTCCGTCGCATTCACGCCAAAACAGTGGACTCCGAGGATCTCCAGAGTGTTGAGGTGGAACAGGAGTTTCAGCATTCCGACGGGCCGGCCCATGATCTGGGCTCGGGCCAGGTTCTTGAACATCGAATGCCCGACCTCATAGGGCACACACGCGTCGGTCAGCTCGCGTTCGGTCTTGCCGAGACTGCTGATTTCAGGGCTGGTCTAGATTCCCGTCGGAATATCCTGAATGCGGACCTGATCAGAATCACCGTTACCCAGATGACGAGCGGCAAATCTCCCCTGAATGTAGGCGGCACTGGCCAATGAGGGAACTCCGATCACATCGCCGACCGCATAGACGTGGGGCTGAGACGTCTGAAAGTGTGGATTGACTTCCAGCTGACCTCGATGATTTGGCTGAATGCCGACGTTTTCAAGTCCAAGGCCGTCGGTATTTCCGGTACGACCGTTGGCCCACAGCAGCACTTCACTCTGCAGCTGTTTGCCGGACCTCAGATGCATCACGACGTGATCGTCAAAGGTCTCCAGCTTTTCGAACGCCTCGTTGTGCCGAATACGAACGCCCGTATCCCGCATGTGATAGGCCAGGGCATCGCAGATTTCATCGTCCAGAAATTCCAGCATCTTCGAACGTGTATTCACGAGGTTCAGTTTGACCTGCAGGTTGCGAAACATCGACGCATACTCGCAGCCAATCACACCCGCACCGTAGATCGTCATCGTGCGAGGTGTTTCAGGAAGATTCAGAATGGTATCGCTGTCGAAGACTCGCGGATGGTTGAAATCAATCTCCGGCGGTCGATAAGGACGCGAGCCGGTCGCAATCACAAAGTGCTTTGCATGGGCAATCGTGACGCTGCCATCAGAATGCTCTACACGAATCCGATGCATGTCGAGAAAACACCCCTGCCCCGTGAGAACTTCAACGTCGTTTCGATCGTAAAAACTGCGGCGCATAGCGACCTGCTGATCGATCACTGCCTGAGCACTCCGGCGGAGATCCCGGAAACTGACTTCCAGATTGATCCCCAGTTGTCTGAAGACCGGCGCCGAGTTGACATCCATCAGGCGATAAATGGTCGATCGCAGGGACTTGCTGGGAATGGTTCCCAGGTGAGTACACGCGCCGCCAATCTGATCCATGCGCTCAATCACTCCGACTCGCTTACCCTGTTTGGTCGCTTCCATCGAAGCGCCTTCGCCGCCAGGACCAGTGCCGATGACAATCACGTCGAAATGTTTTTCCGGAGGAGCTTGCATTGGAAGTTTTCGGGTTGCGGGTTGCGGGTTGCGGGTTTCAAATCATTTATTTCCCCCCGAGCCCACTGTGCCTCAGCAGAGCACTCGGGTTCGGCTCGCGGCCGCGGAAGTCGCGGAAGATGTCCATCGGATGACGGCTTCCGCCCTGGGCCAGCACGGTGTCACGGAATCGCCGACCGGTTTCGGCAACAGCTGACTCATCGTCCAGATCAGCATCTTCAAACGCAGCAAACGCGTCTGCGCTGAGAACTTCTGCCCATTTGTAACTGTAGTATCCGGCAGAGTATCCGCCGGCGAAGATGTGCTGGAAAGAGCACAGGAATCGATTTTCCGGCAAAAGAGGCAGCAGGCTCGTGATCGACAGGATCCGGCGTTCGACATCGAATGGAGTGTCGTCGCCCTTCGGATCATATTCGGAATGCAGTGCCATATCGGTCATACCAAGCTGCAGCTGGCGGAGCATGATCGTCGCCGCGCGATAGGTCTTGGCATCCCGTAATTTCTGGTAGAGATCCTCCGGGAGCGGTTCGCCGGTTTCGTAGTGGATTGCCATTTTCATCAGAGTCGGTCGATGCAGACACCAGTTTTCCATGAACTGACTTGGCAGCTCAACGGCATCCCATTCAACTCCGCTGATTCCGGCCGCATCGCGATAGTTGACCGTTGTCAGCATGTGCTGCAGGCCGTGACCGAATTCATGAAACAAAGTTTCCACCTCGCGGAACGTCATCAGTGACGGCACATCGTCCGAAGGAGGAGTGCTGTTACAGACCAGATGAGCCACCGGCAGCCGTGTCCCGTGAGTTCCCGCGGATCTCGCAATGCAGTCATTCATCCACGCTCCGCCGCGCTTGTCTTCGGGACGTGAGTACGGATCGAGATAGAACCCGGCAATGTGCC
>JAYUVA010000148.1:0-4436 GCA_043754375.1 Candidatus Kuenenia sp.
GGAAGCACGACGACTGTTTCATCAGCAGGAATCCACGCTGCCGGCGACGCTGCATCCTGTCCTCGAAGAACTGGAAGTGTTTTGCGAAATCCGTCGACAGATTGAACTTCAGCGACAAATCCTGCGATGGATGCATTGGTGGCTGATGATTCACGTCCCGGCTGCGGTTGCGCTGCTCATTTTTCTCATAGCTCATATCGTGATGGCACTTCGAATTATTCCATTCTCAACGTAACATCCCGGCGTCACTCCAGTTTCTCTGGCTGATCTTAACATAGATACCATGCATTCAGATGGAACGTTCGCAGCTTAGCCGCGAGTTTTCAGCTCGCGTTCAAACCAACTTTCATAAACGCGGTGATCCATTTCGCTTCTGGATGTGGATAGTTTCGCTGTGCGTGGGATTCATCGCCTGTGCATGGATTCTGTGGAACAGCGTCTTTGGCAGCCCGGAAATCTACAACGCCGGCAGTCTGTCAACGCCGCATCAAATGTTTGAGAATCGATGCGAGGTATGCCATGTCCCGTTCTCCGGCCCGATGGACCGCATCCTGTCCTTCGGTCGTGAAACGAAGGCCACTTCCGCTCCCGACGAAAAATGCCTCGTCTGCCACGACGGGGCCGGACACTTTTTTTCCGGTGATCCGGATCTCAGTTACCACGATCGACATCAGCAGACGAATCTTGTGGTCGGACATGAACGGCATTGCGCCGAATGTCACCGGGAACACGACGGAAAGCAGGATCTCAAACGTATTTCCAGCGAATTCTGTATTGGATGCCACAGCAGCCTGCATGAGCGTGCTGGCACTTCAGAAAAAATCGATCCCCTGACCTTTCAACATTCGGGCTCAACGAGCATCCGAGACTTTGCAGATCATCCGGAGTTCCTTCTTCATGAGCTTGCCAGCGGAAAAGGCAAGGACGCAGTATTGCCAAAATCACACGGCGCGCATCTGGTCGTCGCCGACTTTCTCAGACAGGGAGAGACTGAAGCCCGCTGGCAGGATCAGGCGGCGATCCGGTTTAACCATGCAAAACACCTTAAGCCGAAGGATTCCCGAGGGCTTCCGGACGCACATGGCGATTTTCACGACCTCAGCCATGACTGCAGCAGTTGTCACAAGCCTGATGCCGAGCGGAGTTACATGGAGCCCGTAAATTTTGAGATGCATTGCAGCTCCTGTCATCCATTGGTGTTCGATGCGGAACGCGTGCGAAAGAAGGATGGCAGTCTCTTTAAGATCGATTGGAACAGTACCGGTGTCGGTGAAGCAAAGTTGCGCAATGAGCAGGATCCAGGGGATATTCACGACATCAGCGAACTGAAGGGCAAGGATTCACCGTTTGAGCTCCTGGTTGTCCCCCATGAAAGTCCTGAACAGGTGCGAGGTTTCCTGACGGACATGTACGCGAAAAGCCTGCTGCAAAACATCAAATTGTCGCAACCGGAATTCAAGCCGAACGCGATCGTTCGGCCGCTGCCAGGGGAATCGAAGCCGGAGTTACTATCACCGGTGATCGAGCCCGCTCACCTCATCCGGGCGGACCGTCAGGTTGCGCTGGCAGAATCTCTCGTTCGTTCCGCGACGTTCACGAAGCCTCCAGAGGAAGAAATCCCAAACCTGTTTCGCACATTGCACTGGCTGAAAAGCTCGGGAGGATGCGGATTCTGTCACGAAAGCAGCGATGATTCCAATGGTAACTGGACAATCACGAAACCCAACATCCCGGACCGATGGTTTCGCCACGCGAAGTTCCATCACGATGCGCATCGCATGCTCAAGTGCGTTGAATGTCACTCTATCTCAGGAAGTTCCGCTGATATTCTGAAAGGCGACGTTGCGTCACCCGACATATACAAGAGTTCGAGTACCGGAGACATTTTAATACCGAAAATTGCGATTTGTAAAAATTGCCATAGTACCGCGCCAGCTGAGGGGAATGGTATCCATGGCGCTCGGACAGACTGTCTGGAATGTCATGTGTACCATCAACGCGACTTTGAGAAACAGGGAACTCAGGACCTGCGGAAATTCCTGAACATCACTTCCGAGTCGAAATCCGGAGATTGAATGCTGAGTTGGAGGAAATGTGAAATGCCCAGTGCCCTGCCTCGCCGAATCGCCGTGCCATGCCGGTCTTTACGGATCGCTGTTGCCATGGTATCGCTGCTGGCGCTGCGAATCACAAGCGTTCATGCGGGCGACGATTTGCCGATCGGTGAGCCGTTTTTGATACCGGACATCCAACGCGGGGCATTGAATCTGATGGGCACAAATTCGTGTGCTGCCGGCAGTTGCCACGGCGGAGCGCGAATTTCGGAAGGCCGGAGCTTTGCCGCCTACCAGATCTGGATGCGAAAGGATCCGCATTCAACGGCGTATGCGGTCCTGAGCAACGAACGGTCGAGCCGCATGATGGCGCTGCTGTATCCGAAGGAGAATGGACCCGCACCGCATGCCACCAAAGAGGCTCGCTGTCTGAACTGCCATGTCACCACCGAGACATCCGGAGACCTTCAGCTTCTGCCAGCTTCCCATACGATCGCAGACGGCGTTGGTTGCGAATCATGTCACGGCCCGGCAAAACAATGGCTGGGACTTCACAGTACGATCGAATGGCAAGGGCTGAGCCCCGACGCAAAGGCGTCACTGGGATTCGTGGACACGACTACGGACCTCGCCGGGCGGGCTCAGCTTTGCGCAAACTGTCACGTCGGCAGTCCTGGCAGAGATGTCAACCATGACTTAATAGCGGCCGGACATCCGCGTCTGAATTTCGAGTTCAGTGCTTTTCATGCCAACCTGCCGAATCACTGGGATGCACAAAGTCATCGAGCGGCACAAATGGAAGACGTGGAAAAAGACCCGGCCTTTGAGGCCAGAGCGTGGCTCACCGGTCAACTTGTGACGGCTCAGACTTCGCTGCGATTGCTCCAGTATCGGACTGAAGAACGACAACCATGGCCAGAGTTGTCTGAGTACGCATGCTTTAGTTGTCATCACGACCTGAAGGAGAACAGCTGGTATCAGTCAAGAGGCAGATCGACGGGACGATTTGCCTGGGGGACCTGGAACTACGGCTCGATTCCCGCCCTCACTGAGGACGACGAGACAAAACGACAATTTGACAGTCTCAAACATCTGATGGAAGAATCGTTTCCGACGCGAGAAGCCGTTCGTCAACAGACCGGCGATTTGGATCTGCTGCTGGAAAAGCTGATCAGTCAGGAATCCTCGCGCGATTATTCAACACATGGTCTGGATCAACTAGCGCTGAAGATGATCGTTCACAGCAGAAAGGGAGAACTTCCGGCTGAAAGCTGGGATCAAACCGCGCAGTTATATCTGGCGGTCGTGGCAATCTCCTTGGCTCGTGAGAAAACGGCTGCCGGGGATCCCGGCAATCTGGCCATCCGGAATGAGCTTGAAGTCATTCGCCAGGAATTGCTCTTCGAAAAAAATGTTGACAGTCCGCGGGAATATTCAGATCGTCAAATCGAAGTCATTCTGAAAAAACTGCACGGAATTCAGCAGACTCTCACGACGGCAGATCCTGTCAATCGCTGACCGTGTAAAGCTTCTGAAACCAAGGCAGATTGAGAACCGGATTTGATTGTTAAAGGAGGCCTTTCTGCCGGGTCTTTATGTCTCGACCATGGAATGAACCGGGAGACAACTGTAACTGTCATAGGATTCAGCACTTACGTAGAGGGTGGCATTCGACCTTCGGCGGCTGCGCGTTTCTACATTGTGTAATGTTTTGTAACGCTTTGCAACAATCGGTGTAATACGAAGGGCACTGGATGGATCCCGAGCCCGGCGACCAGAATTCCATCGTCACGGATCGCGGACGCAAGCAATCAAGGCACGAGCGATCTTGTGGAGATTCCTCAGTGTCGGCCATTGCAGTTTTTAGCTGAAACCATTCGCCTTGCGGTCGATGTCGCTGCGGCACGTCGCGAAGACGATGTCATAGATGCCAACGGCCTGATGGAGCTTCTCAAGCTGATGTCGCCACCGCTCAGGACTGCTGCAGAGTCGACTCGGACGATGTGAATATCCTGCGTGCAGAATTGATGTTGACCGCTCGGTTGAGGCCGCGTGACTCGGCGGCGTCCTCCATCGACTTCGGACGATCGACACTCGAACGGAACCATTTTCGGAAATTCACGACGCAGTCAACCCACAATTCCGTCGAGATCCCGAGCCGCCCGAACAGCGGTTCCAGATTCGCAGGCATCACGCCGCGTTTGTCGCTGCGGATCTGACGACCCGTCCAGTCCAGCAATTGGAGGTAAGGTTCTTCTCGGAATTTAGTGGGTGTATTCGAGTGGGTATGAAAGTTGATTTCCTGATAATCCGCGATGCAAATCAAGGAGCCTGCGAATCGGCCGCATTTGCAGATTCTGAATGCGGTGCGTAAGTTGCGGT
>JAYUVA010000149.1:0-6897 GCA_043754375.1 Candidatus Kuenenia sp.
TGTTCATGGCGGGAGGCCCCAGTCAGCTCGAATTGTTCACTCCTAAACCAGTGCTGAATCAGTATCACGGGCAAGCGCCGCCCGCGAGCATGACGGAGGGCCGTCGGTTTGCTTTCCTTCCGGCGGATGCCAAATTGCTGGGATCAAACCGGCATTTCGGACGCTGGGGCGACTGCGGGATGGATCTGAGCGAATTACTGCCGCATCATCGGGCCATCGTCGATGACGTGTGCTGGGTGCGCAGCGTTGCTACGGACGTCTTCAATCATGGCCCGGCAAAACTGTTTATGAACTGCGGCTTTCAGGCACCGGGGCGTCCGAGTCTCGGCTCATGGGTGACTTACGGTCTCGGCAGCGAATCAAACAGCTTACCTGGTTTTGTGGTGTTGCAATCCGGACCTCGGGGGCCTCGCGCGGGGAACACGTTGTGGTCGAGCGGATTTCTGCCGACCAGTCTGCAGGGCGTTCCATTCCGCAGCAAAGGCAGTCCGATCCTGAATCTTTCCAGTCCGCCGGGGATCACGCGGGACGCTCAGCGCGATTTCACCGACACCGTGGGACAACTCAATCGACTGCGACTGGCGGAAGTCGGTGATCCGGAAATTGAGACTCGTATCAGCGCGTACGAAACCGCATTTGCCATGCAGATGGCGGCTCCTGAATTGACTCAGTTGGAAGCCGAATCCAGATCGACACTGGAAATGTACGGCGCTGTCCCCGGCAAGGCCTCTTTTGCCAACAATTGCCTGCTGGCGCGACGGCTTGTGGAACGCGGCGTGCGCTTCGTGCAATTGTATCATACGGACTGGGATCATCATGGTGGCAAAGGCGCAGATCTGGATATGGCACTGGATGGTGTCTGCCGCGATGTGGATCAGGCGTCGTCGGCGTTGGTGCGGGATTTGAAGGCTCGAGGATTGCTCGACGATACACTTGTGATCTGGGGCGGTGAATTCGGTCGCACACCGATGGGCGAACCGCGAGAATCCACTGGTCGCGATCATCACGTCGATGCGTTCACGATGTGGCTGGCAGGTGGCGGCGTCAAGCGCGGCCACGTTTTCGGGGCGACGGATGAAATGGGTTTCGGGCCTGTCGAAAATCGTGTCCATGTCCACGATCTGCACGCGACGATTCTGCATCTGCTGGGGCTGGATCATAAGCGTCTCACGTATCGGTCTCAGGGCCGTGATTTCCGACTGACCGACGTGCATGGAGAACTCATCAACGGAATTCTGGCATGACACAAAAAAAAGCTTACGCGAAGCTGAGCCCCATACAATGCTGAGCCCCTCTGCACTCTCCGCGCAGGACTTTGCGGAACTTAAGTATTCCCTGCCCGAAGCGGGTCGCTGGCATGAATTGCACGATGGTCAGACCGTGGTTCTGTCCGCTCCCGACGACGTACACGGCACAGTTGTGCTGAATTTGTCTCGCGCTCTGGCGGAGTGGTTTAAAAAACAGCCGCAGCAGACGCGAGGTTATGCATGCCACGACCTGGGACTGCATGTGCATTCGGAACCGGACACAGTTTATGTTCCCGCGATGAGCGTTTTTCGCGAGGGCAAGCCGTTCGGCCAGTTTGACAACGTGATCGCGACAGAAATTCCACGCATCGTGATCGATGTGGCTTCGTCGAATGATCGCCGTTGCGGCATGCGATTGCGAACAACGGCGTACATGAAACACGGCGTCGAATGCGTCCTGGTGCCTGACCCGTTCAAGAAGGAGGTCCAGGTCATTCGCCGCGCCAGCCACACGTTGTCGCTTGGGAAGTGGCAGACGCTGGACGTCGGCGACCTCCTGCCCGGCTTCAGCATGGCCGTCGAAAATGTCTTCGTGCAACCGAAATGGTGGAACGAAACACTGCCGGAGGTCTGAGTACATTCTCTCCGCCTGTGGCGGCACATGCATTGTTGCCTGGCACCAGAAAATAGAGTCGAAATAGACCTTGAAACTCAAGCGTTCCCGCCGCGAATCCGCACACGATCTTCCTCGATGATCCATAAATATCCCGCCAAGGGTTCCAGCGTCAGTAGTGGAAGCACTTGTTTCAAAGCTCGCCGTATCGACGATCGGCTCTGGTCAGGTAGCCGCAATACAATGATTCCCGCATAGTCCGTTGGTGGGAACTCTCGTATGTCCGAGAAATCCAGATCAAGGGTCACGATGACACGTTGTTCATTCCGGCAGACATCGGCAATCTGGCGATCAGCGTGCCCCCGCAGGCCTTGATCGAAAACCGTCATGGCGTCATGGCCCGCTTCGCGAAGCAACTCAGCCGCTTCAGAATGCAGATTTTCATCAACCTTGAACAACATTAAGCGGCTCCCATTGGAAGCCGGATGATCCGTTCGTTGGCAAGGGCTGCCGCATAATGCAACGACGCCTGAAGGTCGGCCTCTTCGACGCGATACCCGCGACGGATCGCTTCGTGAGATTCTCCCGCTGCGAGATTGTCGAGAATCACCGTCACCATAACTCGAGTTCCTTTAATGCAGGCCCTGCCGTGACAAACATTTGAATCCACACTAATTCGCTCCTGCCAGTCCATCGTCTGATTCCTTTGTCCTGCAAGTTCATCTTCCGTTGATCGACACAATGTCCGCTGGACAATGATTGCAGAATTTGTTGTTTTGCATAAGTCAGAGCACAGCTAGCCAATTGTATTTTCTGACGGTAACATGCATCCACAGTTTTCACCGTTTTCAAGTGAGGCGTCCGTGATGCGGAAGGGGTTCGTGTGTTTCTGTCTGACCATTCTGTGCTGTTCTTCGGCGATTGCTGAGGACACTCGGCGGAATGTGCTGTTTATCATCTCCGATGACCTCAACAACCTGCTGGGTTGTTATGGTGACCCGCAGGTCAGGACGCCGAATATCGATCGTCTGGCAACGCGAGGCGTGCTGTTTAACAAAGCGTACTGTTCGTTTCCGCTTTGTGGACCCAGCCGAAATTCGATACTCACGGGCTTATACCCCAACAGTACCGGCATCCAGGCAAATGCTCAGGTCTTCCGCCAGACCATTCCCAACCAACTGAGTATGCCGCAGGCGTTTCGACAGCAGGGCTATTTTGCGGCCCGAATCGGGAAGCTGTATCACTACAACGTACCGAATTCGATAGGCACCAACGGACACGATGATCCAGGATCGTGGGAGATGGAACTCAATCCTGCCGGCATCGATCGCCTGGAAGAACATCCGCACATTTTCAGCCTGACAAAAAACCAGTTTGGCGGAACACTCAGTTGGTTTGCGTCACCGAAGAGTGAAGAGCATCATACTGACGCGATGATGGCGAATGACGCGGCCTGGGTTCTGGAACGTTGCGCCCGAGAAAAACAGCGTCCGTTCTTTCTGGCGGTTGGCTTCTTTCGTCCGCACACACCGTATGTCGCTCCCAAGTCGCCGTATTTTGATATGTACAAAGAATCTGAAATGCCCGTGGTGCAGGGGATTGAAGAAGATCGAGCGGACATTCCGGCGGCTGGTCTTGCCAGCCAGAAAATGGAGCAGGAACAAATGACCGATGAACTTCGCCGACAATGCCGACAGGCATATTATGCCAGTATCAGCTTTATGGACACTCAGGTCGGCGTTGTTGTGGATTCGCTTGAACGTCAGGGCCTTTCCGATAACACCGTTATCGTGTTTACCAGTGACCACGGTTATCACATGGGCGAACATGGACTGTGGCAAAAAATGAGCCTCTTTGAGGAAAGTGCCCGCGTGCCGATGCTGATCGTGGCCCCGGGAATGTCCAAAGGCACGATCTCCGAGACTCCCGTGTCGCAGATCGATTTGTTTCCGACACTGGCAGAACTTTGCGATGTCAGGATTCCGGACAATCTACAGGGCCAAAGTCTGATACCAATGCTCAAAGATCCGTCACATGCCGGACGTGGGTGGGCGTTGACGCAGGTGACACGCGGCGGCAGGCGTGTTGATGCTAAAAATGGCAATGAAACCGACCGGCCGTTCTTTGGCTATTCGCTGCGCACCCCACGTTGGCGCTACACAGAATGGGACGGCGGAGTTGCAGGAAAAGAACTGTACGACCACGACAATGACCCGCGCGAGTTGACAAACCTTGCTGAACATGACGAACATAGGGCGGCAATGGATGAACTCGCGAATTCCTTAAAGGCTGCAGTGGCCTCCACGCTTCCGCCGGACGGAAAGATTCCTGAGCTGCAGCCAGGCACCTGGGCTCCACAGCTGATTGCCCCGTAATACAGTCAGGAGAAAATTTAAGAAATGAACATCAACAAGGAATCATGTATGAACCGGTCCAGAATTGTACGACGGCAGTTTTTGACTCAATCCGCCGTAGCCGCATCCTCCCTGTTTGCCATGCCAGCCATTGTGAGCGCGGCCACGCTGCGGAAGGAGTTACACGTCGCAGCCATTGGTGTGAATGGAATGGGATGGTCGGACCTGTCCAATGTCGGATCACATGCCAGTGTCAGGTTCGTCGGTTTCTGCGACATTGATGCAGCTCGATTTGACAAAGCAGACGCAGCGTTTGCGGGCGTCCCGCACTTTGCCGATTATCGTCAACTGTTGGCTGATCTGGGGGAAAAAGTGGATGCGGTGATTGTTTCGACGCCCGATCACATGCATGCTCCGATTGCCATGGCCGCGATGAAGCATGGAAAGCATGTCTACTGTCAAAAACCGCTCACGCATACGGTCTGGGAATCCCGTCAGATGCGATTGCTGGCCGAACAGAATAAACTGACGACGCAGATGGGAAATCAGATACATTCAAACGCTGAATACCGCCTGGGCGTCAAACTCATTCAGGACGGCGCGATTGGCAAAGTCAGTGAAGTGCATTCGTGGGTCGGGGTTCAGGGGCGACAATACTGCAATCGTACGGATCGTCCTGCAGACGCTCCGGTTCCGGAAGGCGTCAACTGGGACCTGTGGCTGGGCGCGGCTCCCGTACGATCGTTTGCTGCGGACGTGTATCATCCATTTAAATGGCGTGACTGGCAGGACTTCGGATCCGGAGCGTTGGGAGATTTCGGGTGTCACATCCTTGATCCTGTCTTCACTGCACTCGGCATTCGGGCACCCATTTCGATTGAAGCCGCAAATGCTGGAACAACATCTGAAGTCTGGCCGGGCCCGGAAACTTTGACGTTTGAGTTTCCCGGCACCAAATACACGGTTGGAGGCACCATCAAAGTCATCTGGCGCGACGGTGGACTTAAACCGCCGGCCGAACTGGCATTGCTGCCTGCCGGCACAGAATTGCCTGGTGCAGGGTCGCTGTTTATCGGAGAAGGCGGCGTGATGATTCTGCCGCATGTTGCCGGGCCGCTCTTGTATCCGCAGGCAAAGTATGCCGACTATAAGATGCCGGATGTTCAGGGAACCAATCACTGGCACGATTGGGTTGATGCTGTGATTGCGGGCCAGAAGACCACCGACGGCTTCGAATACGCAGGGCCACTTTCTGAAACTGTGCAGCTCGGCAACATTGCTGCCCGATTGCCCGGCACGAAACTTGAATGGAACACGGAGACAATGGCAATCATCGGGCACGAAAACGCTGCTTCGATGCTGACAAAAAGTTATCGCCCGGGCTTTGAAGTGGAAGCCGTGGGATAGCAAACACACCGCTGTTCTTGTGAGCGGCAAGGCGCTAGCCGCCGGTTTTTGCATGCAAATTACCCGCAGCCAGCGGTCTGTTGATTGAGTATGCACCGCCAGCAAATTTGTTTAACCCTGAGCCGCAGGCGACCGTTTCCGGTGACGCCGTCGCCTGCGGCTCAGGGTTAAACGATTCAGTCAACAACCCGCTAACGTCCCGTCCGGTACGTGTTACCAATTCCGCCAAACTGTGACATATGTCCGGAGGCTCCGCCAAATCCGGAACTGACGCCACCGAAACCACCGCCAGTTGTCCCGATGCCTCCGAAGTTCGACTGGCCGCCAAAGTTCGACTGCCCACCGAAGTTGCCACCGCCAAAGCCGCCACCACCACCACCACCACCACCGAAATTTCCACCGCCGAAATTTCCGCCGCCGCCGATGCCCGTGTAGCCACCGGAAAACTGGCCGTTGCCGAAAGAGTTAAAAATTACCGGGTGACCTGTCATCCCCAGCTGCGAATAGCCGTAGCTGCCCGTTTGCATCGACATCTGTGATCCCTGCTGCATCTGCAGACTCTGAAGGCCCTGTCCCAGTTGCTGATTCTGCATCGCAAAATCCTGCTGCGGTCGCACGAGTCCATAATAATTTAACCCCACGTTTCCTCCACGCAGCAGATTGACGTACGGACTTATGGTCGGCGAATTCCCCTGTGAATTGTTGCCACCGCCGAACTGAGCCAACGCGATCGACGACCAGCCACAGACAACGGTGATGATCACAGTCAGATTGAGGGCTTGAGAAAAGAGGTCAGGAACCAATAGCCAAATGGCCCGATGGGTGTTTCGCACTGTTGGTTCCTGACCCATTTTTCGAGGCTTTGACATATTGATTATCCTCTTAGTTGTTCTGATTCAGATTCTCACCCTGCAGCGCCCGCGCAGTGCCGTTGCCAAGGATCGTAATGCCAAGGATTCGTTCAATCGGTGCTGTCAGTCTTGCGAATTTCGTATCAAACGTAACCATCGGCAATGCTTTCACATAGATTCGGTCACCTGGCAAAACCTGATAATTTGTGCCTGTCTGTCCCCCCTGAGCAATGGCGTCCCAATCGATGGTCAGGACCTGGTCCGGAGCACATTGATTCGGTGATGGCCGGGCGATCCAGATGGAACCTTTCGAGGCCACAGTTGGCAGTCCGTTGATACCGGCGATGGCATCCAGGACCGTTTCGTTTCCCGTCGCCGGAATGCGATAGACCTGTTCTCCGGCACCGCCGCCGTCGGTAATGACG
>JAYUVA010000150.1:0-5491 GCA_043754375.1 Candidatus Kuenenia sp.
GAGCACTCGATTTTGACGGACAACATTCGCTCTATCTCGCACTCCGCGAGGGCAATGCGATCTTCCGAATCGATCTTCACGAACGCACCCTGCAACATCTGGCAGGAACTGGCAAGAGCGGTTATGCCGGCGATGGTGGCCCGGCGAAAATCGCGCAGTTGGCCGGTCCGAAAGGCGTCAGTTTGTCCAAAGCCGGCGATCTGTACTTCGCCGACACGGAAAGCCACACTGTCCGCGTCCTGCGAAAGTCATCAGGAATTGTCGAAACGGTGATCGGTGACGGCAAACCCGGCGACGGACCGGATGGCGATCCGAAGCACTGTCGCCTCAATCGGCCGCACGGTGTCTTTGTCTCCGCCGACGACTGGCTCTACATCGGCGACAGCAACAATCACCGCGTCCGCCGAATCAGCATCATCGAACGTTGATCGCGAAACTCTTCCCCAGGTGTCTGTCCCGATACACAAAACCCGCTAGCCGCGGGTAATTCGCCTGCAAAAACCGGCGGCTAGCGCCTTGCCGCTCACAAAAATAGCGGGATTCAGACAGACTCCTAGTGTCGTTCTGGGCCGGTGCTTAAGCCGGGCCGGATTTGAGCGAATTGCGACACTCACGCACCAAGGCTGTTTCACCAAATCCGAAACGCTTCTCCAATATCGAATCGATCATCGCGGCAGTGAGTCCAGGTACCCCATTGCTGGCGTCGATTGAGACATACTGGCCGTTGCTCAGGATATACATCTTTAATCGTTCGCCATCGTGCCGCCAGACTTCCGGTACACCCATCGCGGCAAACAGTTTCAACTTGCGAATTGCGGAGGATGTGATTTCAACCTCGATCACCAGATCTGGCGGTGGATCAATCGTCAAATCCACTTCTTCCTTCGGGCGAATCTGTTCGGCGTGCTCAATATAGTAGGACTCATCGGCCTCAAACGCTTTTTGCAGATCCTTGCGCTTGAACGTTGTCGAAGCCACGCTGCAAATCTCGATATCCAGCACTTCCGTGTACGTTTCAACCAATCTGCCGATTAAACTCCCGATGTTTTCGTGTTGTCGTCGTGGACTCATCAGCTCCAGCACTCCTTCATCGAAAGTCATCCGAGGAACACTGCCGCGTCGCTGCTCGGCGAGTTCAACAAAAGTCTCCCATCGTACGTTTTCCAGCACCGTGCGCGTCTCAGACAATTCGAGTGTTTGCATGGACCACCGAACCTTTCAGGTCGATCGAACCTGACGAATATCATCAGAACTGCCGCCATTGTAACGATCAGGCACCGAATTGTTACAACTTGTTCCTGAACTGAAACAGTCGAAGATCAAAGAAAAGTGCTGCGGAGGGTTTTGCGGCGATTGAGGACGCTGAAATTCCCCCCGGAACGGTAGCATTTGAGTGCTCGGGAAGGCATAGTGCTTGTAGAAAAGGGGTCAGGAACCAATAGCCAGATGGCCCAGAGGGTGCTCCGCACTATTGGTTCCTGACCCCTTTTCTACATCGAGTTTGCGTCTGACCATACCCGCCGCGTCTCCCTGCCCCGAAGCTCGCTCTATGAAAACACTGATTGCCGGATTTGTATTGCTTGTCTGTACCGCGAATGCTGTGCCCGTCGTCGCTCAGGACCAGGTGCCCGATCCGAATGTGGTCGCCGCATCGAAGACGATCGGGATGCAGGAAACTACTGCGTGGTCTGACCTGTTTAATGGAAAAGACCTGAGCGGCTGGACTGGTGACACCTCTGGCTATGCAGTACAGGATGGCATCCTGATCTGCAATAAGGGAGGCAAGTCTCTGGCCACGGACAAAGAATACAGCGACTTCGCGTTGCGCTTCGAATTCAAACTCGAAGAAAGCGGCAACAGCGGGATTGGCATTCGAGTCCCCAAAGACGGACATCCGTCGCGTGACGGCATGGAGATTCAGATTCTGGATCACGACGGCAAAGCGTATAACGGCGAAGCCGTGATGGCTGACGGCAAGACTCAGAAACTGAACTGGCTCAAACCGTGGCAGTATCATGGATCAATTTATGGCATCTATCCCGCAAAAACAGGTTATCTGAAACCTGTCGGCGAATGGAATTCCGAAACGATCATTGTGATTGAGGATCATATCATGGTGATCGTTAACGGAGCCGTTGTCGTTGATGCGTTCCTGGACAACATCACACCGGTTGACGGAAATCCTCACGCTGGAATGAAGAGCAAACACGGCCACATCGTGCTGGCCGGGCATGACGATCGGGTTGAATTCAGGAACCTCCAACTCGCGGATTACTCACCCTCGCCCACGAAACCGGCGACGACCGCAGACAACGCACCACCTGCGGGATTCACGGCCTTCTTCAACGGAAAAGATCTGACAGGTTGGAAGGGACTGGCCGATGGCAACGCCAACAGTCGGCGAGCCCTCGGCGGCCAGGCTTTGACTGACGCGCAGGCCAAAGCAGACGCCGTGATGAAAGAACATTGGAGTGTCGTAGACGGCATTCTGATCTACGACGGAAAGGGCGACAGCCTTTGTACGTCAAAAGACTACGGCGATTTTGAGTTCTACATTGACTGGAAGATTCCTCCCGGAGCAGACTCCGGCATCTATCTGCGTGGCACGCCGCAGATTCAGATCTGGGATCCCTGGGACGCGCGAATGCCGGCAGGACAATCCAATCCGACGCGGCCTGAGGAATGGGTGACACAATACGCCAACGGACGCAATCTCGGTTCCGGGGGACTATGGAATAATCGCCGCTGGCGAAATGCACCTACGTCGCTGGCGGATAAGAAACCGGGCGAATGGAATACATTCCTGATCCGCATGGTCGGTGACAAAGTCACCATCTGGCTCAATGACAAACTGGTTGTTGATCGCGTCGCTCTGGAAAACTACTGGGATCAGACCGGCCTGACACCCTTAGTGCGCGCTGATCAGATCGAACTGCAGCATCATGGCAGCGAACTGTTTTTCAGGAACATGTACATCCGCGAATTGCCGTGAACATCAAAGACGCCGGACCCCTTCGATCTTTCTCTGTTTTCGGTTCTGGCAGGAGGGACCGGGATTTGACCGCAATCTTTTCTCACCGGCGGCCATTGCCAGTTCCACAGACTACATTCACGCGAATCCCGTGAAGAGGGGGCTGTGTCAGTCAGCCGTTGATTTCAAATGGTCGAGCGCCCGATTCCATCTTAGAGACATCGTCGATCCCGATCTGCCGGTGTTACGCAAGCCCGATCCTGAATGGTTTCACACAACGGGTGTGAGATTCGATTCAGTGGAGCACTGGCAGAGCCAGTGGCACACAAACACCCCCTCCCCCGACATTCGACCTGCCAGTGCCACCCCGCCGTTCCGGCGGATGTCCTGCCGTGCCATTTCATGAATGACAACGCGATATTTCATTTGGTGCTGACTGAAAAGCCAAGCTCCTGAGCGTGCTGAATACGAGCGTCCTGAATCGGAATTCCGCCACCGGCTTCCATCTGAGCAACGCCTCGCCGGATCGCTTCAAGATCCTGCTGCTGCTTCAGGGCGAGCATCGCTTGACGATGAACCTGCTCATCCACAAGAACGTAGACTCTGCTGGCCGTCATGTCTTCACACGAGATCCCTTCGGGACTTCGTTGTAGTGCGACTCTTTGTTCATCAGTGAGCTTGACCATGTGAAGATTCTACTGCCGCCGTTTTGGATTTGCCACGCTGAATTGCTCTCGGCAATCCAAAACACGCATTGATAGAGTATTCATCTTTAACGCATCCATGAGCCACCAGCTATGCGAGGAGTCTGTCTGATTACCGCTGGTTTTGTGAGCGGCAAGGCGCTAGCCGCCGGTTTCTGTAGATCGATTACCCGCGGCTAGCGGTCCTGGAATATCGGGACAGACTCGTGGACGGTTTTGCAGTGCCTTCCAACACAGCGCGATCAGCGTTGCATCCCGAGATTGCGAACGGAGAAGAACCATGAACGCGATCAAAGCCATCGTCCGAAACTGTCGATTGGAAACGCTTGAGCCGTGGCAAATCTGAATAGGCGTTTCATTCGCTCGCCGCAACCCAAATCGTTCACCGTTCCGTCAGAGACAGTTTCAGACGTCGTCCGAAGGCGCCCGCAACGCGCTCCAGAGTGGACAGTGTCGGATTGTGTGTTGATTGCACTTCGTCACCCAGCAGACTGCTGAGTTCAGCATGATCGATGCCTGTTGTTGCCTGCATATCGTCCAGACTCAGCCCGCTTTCGCGTCTAGCGACATTCAGTTCTGCAACAATTTCTGCAATCATCGCTTCATGCTCACGCTGGAAACGCAAACCGATCTCGATCAGTTCATCCTTCTCAGCTTCAATGAGTGCCTGCAGTGCATTGAGCTGACTTCTTTGCTCGTCACTGTGGACGACACGTTTGTTCACAGATTTCGTCAACTTGTTCATCGATTCCGTTCCTTTACCATAAACGCCATGTTGACCAAGACGCTCGACAATTTCGTCGGTCCACTGAAAGATATGAAACGGCATTCTTTGCACTCGTGCGGATTCAACTGGTTTTTATCGATTATACGTGAGGGCGGGGCGCGACACAACATTTGGCCCGGAGGATCGGGCGGTGTCGGTGGTTTCGTGGAACCTCGCTTCCGCCGGGCTGGTCCCGGTCGGGGCGACAATTGAGTGGCTACTGGTGTGCCACTGGCTCTGCCAGTGCATTGGTGTGTGTGGATATTCGTCAATAAAAGATATCACCGGAACACGATTCGGCGCTTCGCGAATGCCCGCGATCAGTTAACGAAAAACGGCGTCCTAGAGATTGCACACCAGAACGCCGACAAGGCGTCATCGATGCACCGAAACAGCTGGCTATCCCTCGTGCGGTTGCGTCCCCGCTGTGTTGAATTCAAACCGTGCCACACTCCGTTTCGCCAGCCATGGCTATAGAACTCAATCAACTCTTCCAATTCAACACACCATCGAACACTGAAACCCATGCCTCAAAAAATCCAACACCCCTGTCGATACACTGCACAAGATTTGAATTCGAAAATCTTTTTTCGAATCTGTCATTGACGTTATTCAAGACCGTCGCTGACACCTTTGTTTTTCCCGATGATTCGAAATCCTCTGTCGCAATTGGAGTCCGTCGCCACCCGCAGCACGACAGTCGGTTGCGCGCCGCTGCCAAGTCCAGGATGATGCTACCGTGAGGGCGGAGGATCCACCTGGTTCGGCCTCAGAGTATCCTGAGCGGCTCGCTGTACGGTCAGTACATAGACCGTGTCGTCCTTGATCGTGAAGACGGCTCGATAACCGGGCCGCGAACCGAGTCCGAGGAGCTTGTCGCGGATTTCGTACGGGAACTCATCTTTCTCGGCAGACAGGCCGTTGCTCTCCGGGAAATCTGCCAGCGTCTCAATCTGGTCGTAGACCGTATCGGCCCACCGCACGGCCTGTTCGACGGAATGATGGTCGGCCCACCAGTCCGCGTTCCGATCGATGTCTCGATGAGCCTGC
>JAYUVA010000151.1:0-2750 GCA_043754375.1 Candidatus Kuenenia sp.
TATCGCACCGACGTGCCCCAGGAAGGACGCATCGCCCGCGAATTCAGTCGTACGGAAGTTCGCATCACAACGTTCCCGACTCTTCACGGTGAGAAGGCCGCCATTCGCCTGTTTGCTGAAAATGACCAGTTGCAAACACTGGCACAGCTCGGCCTGCCGGACGAAGTTGAGTCCGAACTCCGCACTCATCTGGCCTCGACAGCTGGTGTGATCATGTTCACGGGACCTTCCGGCAGCGGAAAAACGACGACAGCGTATGCTTGCCTGCGCGACATCATCGCGGATTCTGTCGGCACGCGGTGCATTATGAGTCTGGAGGATCCGGTCGAAGTTGCGGTCGATGGTGCGACACAGTCACAGGTGCGACCGTCCGCAGGATTTGATCTGGCGACCGGCCTGCGATCCTTGATGCGGCAGGATCCCGATGTCATTTTTGTCGGCGAAATTCGCGATCCTGCCACGGCTGAGGCCGCCTTCCAGGCGGCCTTGACCGGGCATCTCGTACTGACGACATTTCATGCCGGGAATTCGGCGGAAGCGATTACTCGGCTGCTGGAAATGCAGGTTGAACCGTATCTGATCCGCAGTGGATTGCGAACCGTCATTTGTCAGCGATTGCTGCGAAGAATCTGTGTGAACTGCCATGGCCCGGTGGGGCATGCGGGAGCAAATCTGTCGCAGTCGGAAGAATCTCGAAGAACGTCAGACAAATTTGCATCGCCGCCCGTTCATCGCATCACGTGTGCTGTTTGCGGTTCCACCGGCTATCACGGGCGTTTGGTTCTGGCAGAAATGCTGAACCCGAATACTCCCGAGGTCGCCAAGGCAATTCTGAACAGACTGGATGCTCCGGAAGTGGCTCGACTGGCAGCCGCATCCGGAATGCAGACACTGTCTCAGCGCGCGGCAAACGCTGTGACGAATGGGGAAACAACATACGAAGAAGTGTTAAGAGTGCTCGGATCAATCAATGTTCCATTCAAAACTCAGCCTTGAAGACATGCAGGCTTTGTGTGAAGAGATCAGCCATCTGGTGAAGGCCGGGATGCCGCTGGAAGAATCGCTGGCTCAGGCCGGCATGGGGCGCGGGGCCAGGCTGACGAAGGTGATGAAGACTCTGTCCGATGGATTGAGTCAGGGTAAGTCGTTACCGGAGCTTATCCAGCAGGAATCCATTGGTGCGCCGAGAATGCTGGCCTCCGCGATCGGTGCCGGAATTCAATCCAACAGCCTGAGTTTGGCTGTCGAAATGATGGGCGACTTCGCAGCCGACGTCGTCGATCTGCGAAATCGCCTGCTGCAGGCGGCCGCGTATCCGCTTACGGTTGTCCTGGTGGCAAGCGTACTCTTGATCCTGTTCGTGCAGAATACGCTTGAATTATTTCTGGAGACGATTCAGTCGTGGGATCTGAAGATCAACTGGATCTTGCTGAAGCTGCTCGAATGGAACCAGGCTGCACCGTGGTGGACGTACATTTTTCCGGTCGGATTGATCCTGCTCACCGGGTTGTGGATGATTTCAGGCCGGGCGGCAACGATGGCGTTTTCCGGACCGGAGAAACTCTTCCTGCTCCTGCCCGGCGTGCGTGCCCTTGTGCGGGATCTGCAGAACTATACGCTCAGCCGCATGTTGTCGCTGCTGACGGATCGTGGGATCACTTTGTCAGAAGCGTTGACGCTTGCGGGCGGTGCGTCCGGGTCTGCACGACTGGAACGGGCTTGCCATGAATTGGCCAGAAACGTCGAGATTGGAGATGGAATCGCAGGCTCCCCTGCCGCTGCCGGTTTGAGAACAGCCATGCGCAATGTGAGACGGTTTTCATTGCCGCCACTGCTGGATGTGTGTCTGCAGCAGGTCCAGCACAGTGAAGAGCGAATGGTACTGCGATTGCGGGCCGTGGCAGACTTTTATCGTAACCGCCTGGAACGAAATTTCGCATGGCTCCGGCTGTTGATGCCATTCGTCATGTTCGTCGTGATCGCGGGTGGTTGCGCGTTAATGTATTCGGTCATGGTTTTCTGGCCGGCGGCTGAGTTGTATCGACATCTGGGACAGTAGCCTTACAAAAATGCCTACGTACAAATACCAATCAGTTCTCCCGACCGGTGTCTCGGTCTTCGGCATCTTCGATGCTGAAAACGAAGCTGCGCTCGCTGCGTATCTCCTGACGCGCGGCATGACGCTCGTGGCTTGTTCGGAAATTGCGATCGACAAGCGATTGGGAACACCGCTGGCTGCGATTCCCAGAATTCTCCAGTTGCGAATCGGGGAACGAATTCAGGAGGCTCTGCTGACGGGTCTGCCAGCGCATGTTGGGATCGCAGCCATGGCAAATGAGCCATTTGAGCATCCTCTGCTGATGGCGATGCCGTGGCTTTCGGGCATGGCCGGATGTGCGGTCGTTGTTTCATTCTTGTTAACGATTGCTGTGCCGGAATTCGCTCTGTTGCTGGTCCCGGCCGCAGTATTCGCACTGCTGACCTGCCTGGGACTTTGGATTGCCGGTTACTGGTGGCTACAGGTTCGACCACGAGCTATGTTGCTGCGTCTGTCGCGCCAGATGGCGGCGGGAAGTTCCGAACCCCTGATGCAGGATGCGTTAGTACCGATGGAGATCCGGAGCATCATGAATTCCGGCATGGCGGCTGAGCAAAAGTCACTCAGCGTGGCCGAACTGCTGCCATCGCTCGGGATTATGCAGGTGCAACGACATCTGTTTGCGACGAAAATGGTGGCCCCGTTTTTGGCG
>JAYUVA010000152.1:0-7500 GCA_043754375.1 Candidatus Kuenenia sp.
TGTCGATACGCGATGTCGCAGCACCGGGATGGCCACTTTGCGGACATCAGCGATTGTCACATTCGGTCGGCCATCCATCGCGGCCGCTGCTTTGGCTCCAGCAATCAGATTCTGCCCGGCACGCGGGCCAGCTCCCCAATCGACAAGTCGTTTGATGAAATCCGGTGCGCCAGCATCCTTTGGTCGTGTCGCGCGGACGAGTCTGGCCACATAGCTGATAATGAATGGACTGGCCACGATCTGGCTGATCTGGCGTTGCAGGTACAGAATCGATTTTGCCGACAGCACCTTGCGAACCTCAGCACGTTCGCCGGAAGTCGTGGCTTCCAGGATTTTCTCTTCTTCTTCCAGCGAAGGATAATCGACGTTCACATTGAACATAAACCGGTCCTGCTGCGCTTCCGGCAGTGGATACGTGCCTTCCTGTTCAATCGGGTTCTGAGTAGCAATCACAAAGAAAGGTTCCGGCAACTTGTACGTCGTCTGGCCAACTGTGACTTCGCGTTCCTGCATCGCCTGTAACAGTGCCGATTGCGTCTTCGGCGGCGTGCGATTGATTTCGTCCGCGAGCAGGATGTTGGTGAAGACCGGACCTTCCACAAAGCGAAACTCGCGGCGGCCGGTGTCACTTTCTTCAAGGACGTTTGTGCCGGTGATGTCCGACGGCATGAGGTCGGGCGTAAACTGAATCCGGCGAAAGTTGACGTCCAGCAGTTTCGCAATGGTGCTGACCAACAGGGTCTTTGCGAGGCCGGGTACGCCGACCAACAGGCAATGGCCGCCTGTAAAGATCGCCGCCAGAATCTGATCAATGACGTCGTCCTGACCGACGATCACCTTGTGCAGTTCTTCCACCATGACCTGATGGTGCTTCTGAAACTTTTCAAGGAACTCATCAAAGTCACGTTTCTCAGCCAAGGGTAAATTCCTGTTGTTTGTCTTATTTTCAGTTCATCGCAGAGAAGGATAGTCAAATCCCCCTGAACCCTGCCAGCAGATCGGTCAGCACTTTTTCGTCCGTCGGATATTGCGATGGCTGAAGGGCGCGGAGCGGAAGCGGGACGTTGTCCATACGATATGCCGTCCCCGGCGCGTGCAATCCATAAACAGCAGTCGTGAAACGCACCTTGGGCGTGAACTCCAGCGGAGCGTTGGGGTAATCGATCACGATCGTCGGAATGGATTTCAAATGATCTCGTGCTGCGCGTGAAAAGTACGGGATCGTTTCCGCTCCGACAATCACGCACAGATCCGATTCGCACCGCTCGAGCAGTTCATTTGCGGAAAACTCACCGGGATTGTAACGCGGATAGCCGCGAGCGATATCGACCGCAAACGGATATCCGGTCTGCCACAGCAAAACATTATCCGCCCCCGACACATCGCCCTGCATGCGCATTCGGCGGGCTGCGAAACGTGTCACAGCGTTGAGTTCCGCGACGAGCTGCAGCAGTGCCGCGACGTGTATGTGTCCTGAATTCGTGGGCTGGCTACCCTCCCACATCCGCGACCCTGCGAGGCCAAGGCCAAAAAACACGACGCCGTAGCGACACGTCTTCATCAATTCCATCAGTTGCAGCACAGGCTCTGACACGCCACTCAAGTGCGCGCCGCGCAGCAACGCACGCAGTTGGGCGATGATTTCAAAGTCACCGTCGAGCGGTACGCGAATGACCAGATCTGCTTCGCCGCCGCCCGGAGACAATTTCCAGTCGGCGACTTTGTCCGCTTCGCCAATCATCACAACCTTGCGGCTGTCCCGGCCTTCCGGAGTGAATCTGCCTTTCGCAAACACCGAATAGCGATCAGCGTGACGAGGATGCGACGCAGCCGGATGACATCCCCAGAAAATCACGAGGTCGGCACGATTGCGAACTTCGCCGAGCGTGCATGTCACTTCACCGACTTCCTGCAGGGCCATGATCGATGGACCGTGGCACATCGATGCCGTTGTGTCGATTACGGCTCCGATGCGATCGGCGAGCGCAACTGCCGCGCGCTGGCCTGGACTGGAACTGCGGGACAGTCCATAGATAAGCGGATAATCAGCGCGTTGAAGTAACGCAAGCGAATGGCTGACAGCGGTGTTATAATCAGTGGCGATGCCACCAAGTTCCGCGACTGGCTGAGTGACTTCGGAATGATTGCGGAACCAGCGTTCTCCCAGCGCACATTGCGGCTCAAACTTTGAGATGCGCCCCTCTGCAAATGTCAGCGAAACATCATCGCACAGACATCCGCACCCGGGACATGTGACGTTGGATTCGGTGATGTTCAAGCATTGCTCCAGAAACTGTAAGTAGGTCCTCCCTGCCGGGGAGAACTTTCGAGCGAAGCTCGAACCGCCCTGGGACAAACATCCGCTGTTCGTCGCCCTGTTGACATTCAATCAACCTGGATTTTGTCGCAACAAGCTACGCCGTCCTTTCTGGCAGAAAGGATTTACTACGGTTGAATCAGCAACACCGGCTTCACCAGATTCAGCATGTGACCATGATCCGCCGTCACGATCAGCAGCGATTCATTCCAGTTGCTGTGCGATTCCACCCATTGTGTAAGGACTTTCACCGCATCGTCGCCGCTGTTGACCGCGCCGATGGAGGTGTCAATGTTATCGTCGTGATTGGCCCAATCGACGTCTCCGGATTCGACCATGATCCAGAACGGTGTCTTGTCGCGGCCCAGCACGGTGATGGCTGCGGTCGTCATATCGGCAAGTGTCGGATTTTCTTCGACGTCAGCGGCCGAGTACGTTTCGCCTTTCTTGCCGACACCGGGCGCGGGATCGTAACGTCGATCTGCGGTGGCGAAGGGCAAATGGCCGTTGTACTGACCGTTGCCAAAGAATCCCAGCAGGCGACGATTGTCCTTCACGGCCGCAGCGGCTGCAGCCTGCAGCACCAGCGAACCCTTCTGTCTCGCGGTCCGCACTGCAGTGACGTATTGCCCGCCGTGATCGATGCTGATCGCCTGCAGGTCGGCGTCCGTCAGATAGATATTCCCTTCGACGAAGTTTGTGCCCTGGCTGGCGTTTCCCTTTTTTGCATCGCCCGTATTTCCGTATCCGCCACCGATCACCACGTCCAGCCCCGGCAAAGATGTCTGCGGATGCTGAATCGAAGGCAACCCCAGCATGTCGCGCGTCAGATCCTGGTAATCGTCTCTCGATACATTGTGAGCATACGCTGCAGCGGGCGTCGCATGGCTGATCGGCACGGATGAGACAGCGCCGACGCGCCAGCCTTTGCGTTGCAACTCGTGAGCGACAGTTGAGACCGGCGTTCCGTTCGAATCCACGTTCACACCACCGTTGAATGTTTTGATTGCCGCTGTCATGCTGGTGGCTGAAGATGATGAATCCGTGTAATTATGCTTTGGATTTCCCGCTGCTGGCTTGCCGATGAGATAACCAGAATCGATCGGAATGTCCCACGGTGAGCCGCCCGCAGATACAGCGTCGTAGCCGCCGCGAATCGTGCCGCCCGGATTGATCACTGCCTGTGTGTTGACATCGACAGCGGTGCCTTCGTTATGAGCACTGGTAACGCAAAAGCCGAATTGCGTCGTTCCGTTGGCGTCATAGTCCTGAAAATGCGTTCCGTGACCACGGCCTTCTGTGTACGTGACTTTTTTTTGATTCCAGACGGCTGCGGCACGGGTCGTCTGCCAATCCATCCCATCAAACACGACCAGAAAGATGTACTTTTTGCCCGCCGCTGCGGCTACCCGCTGCATATCGGCGACGTTTGTCTGATCCATCCAGACGGCATTCGGGTTGACGGTTTTTTCCGGCACGTAACCATATAGAGCCTGCACTCTGGCTTCGGAACGGTATGGACTCTTCGGACCTGTGTAGGAATCCATATCAACGCCGTCGCCGCCGCCTTTGGTACCAAACGTGTAGACCGGGACAAGTCGGTTGGAATGCGATGTCCAGCCTGTGTACTTGTCCGGGTCTGTGCCCCAGTACCCGAAAGCCGCCTTATCGTCTTCAATGGCCTTTGCCTGCAGTTGTTTCGGAATATCCGCCGCTTCCGTTGCAGGGACTTCGGAACTGGTGGCGGCAACAGATTTGACTGCCGTCTCTTCCGCCAGGGCATCGCCTGCCACAACACAACAAATCAGAGCCAGAACAAGAGATTGTCTCATAACGCCTCAACAACCGTTCACAAAATGAGTTTTGCCGGACCGTACCCGACGTATGAACATCGCACTGTGCATTGCGTCACCGCGTATCGTCCAATCCCCCGACAATCCCGCAAGTGTACGAGCCAACTTTATTGCCGCTCGCTGGAATCTCGCTCAGGTTTGGATATGTTGTTGTGTCGCCTGCGTGTAGCTCAGTCGCTCCGCTGACTTAGATTCCCCGGCTAAAATGCTCAACGCGATTGCAGACGACTTCAGGTTACCGCAGCACCTCATTGTCTTCGCACGTGCGTCCACCGAAACGCGAGTCGGCGGAGCGACATCGCCTACATTTTCACTCATCCTGCCTTTTTCACCGCCGAGCCCGTTCGAATGGCCCAAACCATCTTTTCGCTTCTCTTTCGTTGCCTGGCCTCAGCGACCGCCGTCGTCTGCCTGCAAACGATCGGCCATCGGCGGCGTGTGGCGAGAAGCATGTGACGTTTCGCAATCTCGGCTGGAGTGCGGACACCGTGTTCGCCGATTCCGTCTCCTGCGCGGTTCAATTCGAAGATCAGAGTCTATGCTGAGGCAACCGCAAGCGTGGCTCAATCACATGGTCTTTTGTTGTCGTTGATCCGAAATCGCAGTCTGTGGAAAGCGATGCAGTCAGCATTCGCAACGTCAAATGGAATCCGGATGACACGAAACTCCTCACGTTCGAGCTCCAGAAAAAATTCCTGACGTCACTTCCAAGGGTGATCAGTATTGCAGGTGAAGATGCAAAGAGCGTTTCCGTTGAGGGTGTCACAATTCAGTCGAGCGACAAGATCGAGCCACTTATGCAGCGAACCTTGATGGATCTGCCGATTTAAGCATAAAGCCCGCCTGATTCCGACAGACGGGCTTCTTTGCAATTCAAGGGCTCGAAAAATGAGCGATCGATCAAATCATGCAGTGATCGCTCATTGCCCGATTAGAACCCGAAAAACACGCGCGAACTGCCGCCTCCGATAGAAAATCCGGGGCGATAGTAGTACCCGTTGTTGTAACCGTTGTGATAGCCACGGTACCCGTTAGATCGGTAATGGTCTCGATAGTCCCGAACGCGACCATAGTTGCCACCATAATAGTCGTGGTTCCGGTAACCGTACTGGCCGGAGTTGCCGTACTGTCCGAAACCGTCGTTGCGGTACCCGTGATTGTTGTAACCATAGTTGTTTTGGTAACGGTTCAGCCGTCGGCCATACGAATCCGAGCCGTAGTTGCTGAATTGGTTGGGATTGGCGATTCTCAAGCCTTGCTGCCCCGTCTGAATCAGCACATCCTGAGCCATCCCGGAGGGCGGTAACGCCAGACCGCTTACAGCGGCAATGGCAATCGTAAGTAAATATTTCATGTCGAACTTTCTTTCAGTATGCTGGACCGTTACCGACGAGAATCGTCGTTCTGGCTCTTGGGAGTGATTGAAGCCTGACTCTGCATTGTGTCGAGCTTCTTAAGTTGAACTTCGGTCAATTGAGCTTCCACTTTCACGATGGTGCTGGCCTCAAGTTCCACCAACTGCTCATGACCATCGTGGATGTCTTTCCAGACTTGCGTGAGTTGACCCTGGTGCGTGCGAAACGTCTGGTTCGAACCGGGATCTTCGTTCTGACCCGGCTGAGTCAGCAGATATTCGCGAACCCGTCCGTCCGGCTGTGCGACCCCGACGCGAATCGCCACGATATTCAGATTTCCGTCAAGCCCCTGCCATCCAGTCGCCTCGTCCTTGCCGGCGTGGGCTGAATCTTGCGCCGACCGTTCGTCGCGACGATTGGTCTTTCTTTCATTAGCGTCTTCCTTTTCGTCGATCCTGGCAGCCCTGCGTTTTTCTGCATTCTGCTTAGGGCTTGATGCAGCGGCTGTTTTTTCTGCCTTGTCATCAGCCTCATTCACTGCGATTGCAGCCTTCCCGGTCTCCGGACGATCCGTTTTGGACGTCTGATCGATATTGGCTGGCTGGCCTGCCTGATCCTCATGGGCGCTGTGGTCATGGCCTTCCAGTCGAGCGGCTGCAATCGTGGCCGCCTCCATGCTGATTGCCTGACGATGCAGATCCTGGACGCGATCCCAAAGCTGTTGCGATTTGAGATCGCTTTCGCGATAGATCGTCAGAAGTTCCAGCTTCTGCTGTTCGTTCAGGTCGAGCTGCTTCAGACATTCCGGCAGATCGACCCGCTGATTCTGTTCGGCGACCTCCTGAGCTGTTTTGGAATCCTGCTCTGCGTCACCCTGCTGACCAAGTTTGTTCGCCCGATCTGCCTGATCTGGCTGCTGTGCGTCTTTCTTCTGCGTTTCCTGCGCTGTGGCGGCGACAAGCAGAGACAGGGAAATAAATCCTGTTATCACTGGACGGATCATACTAAATTCTCCTTTTGATTTCGAAACACTGTAAAATCTCAGGTAACTGCTGACTGCCGTCATTCCCTGGATCACGACAATCCGATGGACTGCCTCGTGAGGTGCAATGCAATGGGCATACCGTCAGCGCAATTTTGCCGATCGTTATCCTGGTATGAGTCTCTCTCGTCTCATCGGCTTGTCAGAAACACGTGAGTGTGAGCGCCGCTAGATACGAAAAACGGGTGATCAAGGGCTGAAAACGCGAATACTCCGCGGCAACAAACTTTTGATGCCGTTGTGAGCAGGCGAGTTCTTTTTCGATACGGTGGATGCACTTGGGGAGGTTGCGTATGGCACGTCGCTGCAGCAATTCGTCGGGTGAACTGTCGTGCTGATCGGCCAGCGACCGCGGAGCCCCGTTGGCTCGAATGTAGCCGTCTCGCTCCGTCAAGACGAGCATTCATGGGCTTCACATGGCTGAAGTCGGCATGCTCAACCGAGCCATCGAAGATAGCACTTATCACGGTGACGGGAGCACTTATCAAGGGGTCAGCGAAGTTCTCGCAGTTCCAGCGTCTCAGGAATGGTCGCGTACGTCTCTTTGTCCATCCATCCTGGTCGATCGGGTCTGGTCCACACAATGAGATGATCGTACTTGCCAAGTCGACGGCCCTTACGAAAATCTACATGACGAAGATGGTGCAGTCGAGCACACACATCCACGCGCTGATTCAGCAACAGCGCGATCATCATGAACGAGCAGCAGTAACGATCAAACACGACAACATCCCCGGCCATCAGTGACGCCATCATCTGCCGCAGCAGAGCGGATTCGCCCGTTTCCTTGCCTTTGTACGGACCGAGAACGACGTCCATCACCGTGGCGATCGCCAGAGACAGGATCGCAACACATCGGGCGATCGGCAGTCCAACGCCCTTCTTCTGCGTTCGCGGATGAGGAAATTCGGCCTGATTCTTTTCCGTATCCGG
>JAYUVA010000153.1:0-4553 GCA_043754375.1 Candidatus Kuenenia sp.
CTTCGGACGAAGTCGACTTTATCGCAACGAAGGTGACGGCACCTTTTCTGAAGCGACCAACGGTCATCAACTGCCGGCGACGGGGATGGCGACGGCAGCTGCATGGGCCGACATAGATGCGGATGCTTTGCCTGACCTCTTTCTCGCGAGGTATATCGACTGGTCTCCTCAAACTGATGTGGAATGTCGCAATGTGCTTGGCGTGCGCGACCTTTGCGGTCCCCGACAGTACGACGAAACCACTGCACAGGTATGGCATAACTCCGCAGATGGGGAGTTTGAAAACTGGTCCGATAACGTCGGGCTGAGAGGTGGTGTAAAAGGGCTTGGGCTCGTGGCGGGAGACTTCAACGGTGACGGCTGGATTGACTTTTATCTGGCCAACGACGAATCCGCCAATCAGCTCTATTGGGGATCGGCCGATGCAAAACTGCGTGAGGCCGGCTGGGAATCCGGAGTCGCTGCTGGTGAGGACGGGCTGGAAGAAGGAAGCATGGGAACGGATGTTGGTGACGTCGATGGTGACGGACGCCCGGAACTGTGGGTGGTCAACTTCGAAAACGAAGACAACGCGCTCTATCGCAATCTGGGAATGCAGCAATTTCGGCATGTCACAGTTCCATTCGGGCTCGCCGGAGTTTCGCGAATGAACGTCGGCTGGGGGACATCACTCTCCGACTTTGACAGTGATGGATGGCTCGACATCCTTGTGCTGAACGGCAATGCCATTTATCACAGTCCGCATTCGGCGTTTGAACAGATCCCGCAGCTGTTTCGGAATCAGGCAGGGCAGCGTTTTGAAGACGTCACAGCTCAGGCAGGCTCCTATTTTCGTGAAGAGCACGCCGCCAGAGGAAGTGCCGTGGGGGATCTTGACGACGACGGAGCGATCGACATCATTGCCAGCCATCTGAATGAGCCTGTCAGGGTGTTGCGGAATCGACAGTCACCATCCGCCTGGTTGCGAATTCGGCTTGTTGGCGTCAGGTCTGCACGTCAGCCTGTGGGCGCATCGGTGACGCTGCTGGACAGCGCGAGGCCGTTAACGAGGTTTGTGGTGAGTGGTGCAGGGTATGCGTCTCATTCTGACGAGCGAATCATTTTTCCACTGTCCTCAAATCGTGATTCGGTCACGGTGACAGTTCGCTGGCCTGGAAACAAGGAGGAGACTTTCGTTGATTTGGCCGCATGTCAGGACCATGTGCTGATCGAAGGGCGCGGTGTCTCCCATGTCGGACGCTGAGACGCCTGCCCTCTCCCCCAAGAAAAATAACCACCGCACGATGACACCTCGTTTCGCCCTCGTGACTGGTGGAGCCGTTCTTCTCGCTGTGACAGCTTTGTTCGGCTGGAACTTCCTGAATCGCCCGGATGCAGTGCAACTGGCTGCCCAAGGAAAACATTTGATGGATCGCGATCCGGAAGAGGCCGCACAATTACTTCGCAGTGCGATTGAACTTTCTCGCGATCGTCTGCCCGACAGTGAAGTTTCGCTATGTCTGCTGCTTGTCAGAAAGCGAGACTGGAATTCTGTGTTGCCGATTTTTGCGAAGCTGGACAGGAATGCGTGCTCGGAAGACTTCCTGCTGGAGTTTGGCCGATTTGCTCACCGCACCGGGCATGATGATGAAGCGATCGAAGCTCTGAGCGTCGTTCGACGTCGCAATTCGACGCGAGCTTTCACCGTGCTCGAACTGCTTGGGCAGATTTATCAGGAACGTCGGAATGAACGGGAACTCCTTGATTGTGTCCGGGACATGGCCCTCCTGAATCCGGACGATGCGACGCTGTGGTGGAAGCTGCTGAAACTGCTGGATGCTCGTCAGCTCTCAACCGAGTCGATCGCTCACATCCGATTGGCACTGCAGCAGAAACTCCCTCAGCGCGATCAGATCGAAATGCGCCATCAGTTAATTACACGCCTTGTCTCGCAAGGGCAAATCGCTGATGCAGGAGCGGAGCTGTTACAACTGCCGGAAGGTGAGCATCCGTTGCCCCGAACGAAAAGGCATCGAGCCGCTTTGGCTCGACTGGAGGGCAAGCCGCAGCAGGCACTTGCGTTTCTCGAAGCGTCGCAATCAATGTCAATTGATCAACCTGGCGTTGCCTGGCTGCGGGGTCAAATCCGCTTCGACCTGAATCAATTCGACGACGCGATCAAAGACTGTCTGATCGTGCTGAAGGCCGACCCATTCGACCTGACAGTTCATCTCAAGCTCGCAGAATCCTATCGTGCCACAGCGCAACTCGAATTGGCGCGACAGTACGAGGAGTCTTCGCGAAGAATTCGTGAAAAGCGTCAGCAGATCAACAGGCTCAAGGAAAAAGCAATTCGACAAAAGGACGACCGATCAATACCGCTCGAACTGGCAAGACTGCATCGTGAACTCAATGATCATCGGGGGACGGCGTTTTGGGAAAAGCGGGCAGCAGAACCTGGAGCTGCGTCAGGTGACACAACGAAGGCGTCAGCGGCTGCGAAGTAATCTGCTTTGCACTTATCGCTTCTGCGTGGAGATCAAAGGGGTCAGGCGTCTTTGATTGACGATTCCTGTTGAGATCGAACTTTTTGCCGTCCTCGTGGACGCATTGTGGACTCCAGGTTGAGGCGTCTGGCGATTGATTCCACCCATGCGTCATCTCCCAGTGGACGACCTCGATGAATGGTGTCATTGGGCGCTTCAAAACCAGCAGAGATGTGGGTTGACTGCGTGGTGAATTTCCGGAGATGGTTCCGTTCGAACGTCGGTCGTCCGAAATCGGTGGAGGCCGGAGCAGAAACACGCAGCCCCAACCGAGCCATCAGCATCCAGCGGATGCTGGCGCGAAAGCACGAAAGACAAACCCTGATCGAATGATCCGATCAGCGGAGCTTCAATTGCAATTCCCGACCGACTGCATGGGCGGCACGAGTCAATGCGTCGAGCGTGACCTTGGTATTATCCGGATCAAGGAGGCGATCCAACTGCGACCGGCTGGTCTTGAGCTGCCGAGCGAATGCCGATTTGGTCAGGTGGCGATTCTCCATTGCAGCAGCCAGCTGGAACGCAATCACTCGCTTTACCGCCTGATTGGTCGCCTCGTCATACCGACCTTCGTCTTTCAGGAAGTCGTCAAAGCTTTGGCCGATTCGGCCCTTCTCAATGGTCTTTTTCGTTTTCATTTCAGTCCCTTCTGCCGCGCCACGGCGAGATCCAGATCTCGGTCCGGCGTCTTCTGTGTCTTCTTGATGATGCCATGCAACAGCACCATTTTCCCCGCATGCACGCAGAACAGCACGCGGCTGATCCGACGATCCTTCAGATTGCTACGGAGCTCCCATAACCCTTTGCGACTGGTTATGGATCGGCATAACGGCATTCCCAATGGCCACCCAAACTCCGCCGCACGGATGTCATCACCGATCACCCTTCGATCATCGCCCGAAAGCGACAACAGCCACTCCCGCACCGGCATGTTACCTGCTTCGTTTTCAAAGAACGCCGCCGGAAGACGTTTCAGGGGAGTTGATTTCTTCACCTCGTACCATATAAGGTACATGTTGTCAACAACTTTGTCACTCTTTGCGTGAGCCGCAAGGCGGCGTTCACAACCGGCGTTGGCGTCTGGCCCTCACTGCGATCAACGTACCGAGCAATCCGGTGTGTCACAATGCATACAGGTGCCTGTCACGAATGGCACTGTCTGCCAGAATGTTACTGTCGAGAACAATTCGCATCAGGAAGGCGACCGAGCATGTGTCATCGCTTCATCGATCGCGGCTTCTGATTCCTCTGCGGTGGTGCCTTCGTTGATAGCCAGCTGCTGATTGGTAGCAATCATTCGTGCGATTTTCGATCGGGCTGTCTCACGAGCGGCGTCCGCTGGTAGTTTGCCCGGAGTGTACGAGAAAATCATCACACGCTGTTGTGGCTCCAGCGGCGTTCCCAGCAAGTGCTCCAGAGCCTGCCGATCACTGGCAGGGATATCAATCACGTTCCTAGTTGTCGTTGTGTCCATTTTTCCATCATACCACTGAACTTACGGAACTGGCAAATACTCTTTTCGAGACCACATGAAATGCCTGTCAGGAACAGTGTCGAACTGACACAAGTCACTGAACACGCTGCGTTCGCTGACACTGCTGAGTGACGCTGAGTGACGGAGTGACGGAATTGCGGACGGCACGACGGCGTTGAAACGGGAGGCGGGGGTGACTCGGTTTGCCAAGCGGCGTTTACCGCATTGCTCAACAACCAGCAATCAGATTTCAGGAAAAAATTCAGGCGTTCCAGCACCGGCGGCACAGTCTTTGACACAGAGCCGCGTTTGCCCAGGTTGAGGTAACGCTCTCCGAGTGTTCGCAAAGGTATGGAGATGAACACACACTCACTATGCAAGCTGCGTGCGTATCGCTTCGATGTCGATGATGAGAAAGATCACCTTGCGGCCGGGGTCCAGTCGCGGATTTCGGCAAGGGCACAATCCACGTCGATTCTCCGGAGGGCGAGGCTCCTGCCGAGCCGTGCGTTTCCGGCGCTGTCGTCGGCTCGGCAGGAGCCTCGCCCTCCCGA
>JAYUVA010000154.1:0-14525 GCA_043754375.1 Candidatus Kuenenia sp.
GATTTGTCGGCAAGATGATGTCGGCGTTCTCAAAGGAAAACTTCGAATAGAGAGATCGTCATGTCTGATTCAGACGTCCTGCCGGGCGAAGACAATGAACTTGACGATCTGCAGTTCCCTGAACGGGATTTTGCGGTCGAAGATATCGAGCTGGCCTATCGTCAGGCATTGGAAGCACTCGATGCGGCAGAGCGCCAAGTCGGGTCAGTGATGGTCGATATTGTCGATCCTGCAGTCGGTGGCGGTGTCGAGGAAGAATCTGCTTCGGATGGATTTTCGATCGGCGCCCAACTGGCGGAGGATTTGAAGTTCACGGCGACAGCGACAGAAGCTTTGGAAAACGCGGTACTTGTCGAAGGCCTGCGTCGTGTTTCACCGCGTGAAGTCATCGAAGCCGCCGTATTTGTGGGCGGCAATGTCGCACTCACAGCCCGAAAGCTGGCCTCTTTGATCGGACAGGATGTCGATAACCGCGTTGCCGTCTCGCTCGTCGATTCGCTCAATCAGTCGTATCAACGCGAAAATCGTCCGTATGAAGTCCGTCTGCATGAAGGCGGATATCGGTTGCAACTTCGTGAAGAATTTCAGGACGTCAGCACCCGCGCATTCGGCACCGGACCACGAGACGTCAAACTTTCGCCTGAGACACTCGAGGTGCTGGCATTTGTGGCATGGAATCAGCCTGTGGAAAAGGAACAGGTTGAATCCATCGGTGGACATTCCTCAATGGCGCTGCTGCGACAATTGCTGCGGCTGCAACTGGTTGAGCTGCAACGAAACGGAACGAAGCGAACCGACGTCTCGTACGGCACAACGGCAAAGTTTTTGAAACTGTTTGGGCTCAAATCCATCACCGAACTTCCGACTGCGGATATTTTTTCGTTTAAGTAGCAGACATTGAGTTCCTCGCATCCTGAATCAGAAACCCTCCGCCGCAGATTTGCGGTGGATCTGGTACGCACACTTCGGGGGGAAGGCTTTGAGGCGCTGTGGGCCGGCGGTTGCGTTCGCGACCAGGTACTGGGGAAATCACCGAAGGATTACGATATCGCGAGCACGGCCACACCGGACGACGTCATTCGAATCTTTGGCCGACGACGCACTGTTGCTGTCGGAGCCAGCTTTGGTGTTGTCATGGTGCTTGGTCCGGACAGGTCGGCCGGACAAATTGAAGTCGCCACATTTCGCAGCGACGGTGAGTACCTTGATGGCAGACGTCCCAGCAGTGTCGTTTTCTGTCGTCCGGAAGAAGACGCCAAACGCCGCGACTTCACCATCAACGGGATGTTTTTTGACCCCATCGCAGAGACTTTGATCGATTACGTCGGCGGCCGTGCCGACCTGGCATTGGGCATCGTGCGGGCCATCGGCGATCCTGTCGCACGTTTTACCGAAGACAAACTTCGAATGCTTCGCGCCGTGCGTTTTACGGCGACGTTTGGATTCACTCTGGACGCAGCCACTGCCGATGCGGCCTGTCAGCTGAGACAGCAGCTCAATCAGGTCAGCGCCGAACGTATTGCGCAGGAACTGAGACGGATGCTGTCACATGCGTCACGTGAACATTCGTTCCGACTGCTGCAGCAGACTGGACTGCTTCCGGAGGTGCTGCCGGAAATTTGCCATGACAGTTGTCGCGCAACCGATGAGGCAGAGCTGAGTTTCATCCGGCGGTCCCTGCTGCATCTGAAGTCGGAGCAGTTTGAACCGGCGCTGGCCTTGATTCTGCGCTCGTTGCGCCATCCTGGTACGGCAGGAAGATCCACGGCAGCCGTTGAATCCGTCTGCAGGCGGCTGAAATTGTCGAATGAAGAGACCAACAGCGTCTGCTGGCTGGTTGATTCGCTTCCGGTTCTCGACGACATCCGCAGCAGACCGCTGCATGTCCGGAAACAGTTGCTCGCACATCCGAATATTGAACTGCTCCTGCAGACGTCGGCCGCATTGGCTGCAGCCGAAAATCGTCCGGCAACCGATGTGAGGTTTTGTCGCGATTATCTGTCCACGCTGCACGGTGATGAGCTCTGTCCGCCGCCGCTTGTGGATGGCCAGGATCTGATCGCGTTGAATGTGCTTCAGGGGCCCGCGTTTCGCATGCTTCTTACCACAATTCGGAACGAACAGCTTGATGAAATTCTCGCCAGCCGCACCGACGCCCTGGATCGACTGCGTGAGCTTGTGAATGCCCCGACTGTGGGGTAGGCTTCCAGCCTGCCAGACTTGGGTTGATTTAATGGGGTCAGACCCCTTCATGACGGTAATCGAAGCGAAAACTCCACGGTTTTTCGCTTCGGCCATAATGAGTAGGGGGTCTGACCCCATTAAATCAACACCTGCGGATTCAGCATTATTGTCAACCGCGTGTTTCATATTCTCCGGGAAAGACTTCAGCAAATGGCCCAGCAGTACATTATGACCATTGAGCACATGACTCGTCTGTATGACGAAAAGGAAGTGCTTTCGGACATCTGGCTGGCATTTTATCCCGGTGCAAAAATTGGTGTACTCGGAGGCAACGGTTCCGGCAAGAGCACGCTCATGCGCATCATGGCGGGTGAAGACACGGATTACATGGGAACTGTGCGTCCGGCCAAAGGAATTCGCATCGGCTATTTTTCTCAGGAACCACGGCTTGATCCTGAAAAGACGGTCGGCGAATGCATTGAAGACGCGGTGGCCGATTCACGTGCTACCCTGGAACGCTTCAACGAATTGAACATGAAACTCTGTGAAGATTTGTCGCCGGAACAGATGGACAAGGTCTTAAATGAACTTGCGAAAGTGCAGGACAAGATCGATCACAACAATCTCTGGGAACTGGATCGCACGCTTGAAATCGCCGCCGATGCCATGCAGCTTCCGTCAGCGGACGCAAAGGTCGCAGTCCTGTCCGGGGGAGAAAAGCGCCGCGTGGCACTGTGTCAGCTACTCTTGATGAATCCAGATTTGCTGTTGCTGGACGAACCGACGAATCACCTGGATGCGTCGTCGGTGCAGTGGCTGGAAATGTTTCTCAAGAAGTTTGAAGGCACTGTCGTCGCGGTCACCCACGATCGTTACTTTCTGGATAATGTTGCCGGCTGGATTCTGGAATGCGATCGCGGCAGATGCATTCCCTATGAAGGCAACTACACGTCGTGGCTCGAACAGAAGCGGAAACGGCTGGAACTTGAAGAACGCGGTGAAACCCGCCGCCAGAGAGATCTGAAACGGGAGCTCGAGTGGGTGCGGATGTCACCCAAAGCCCGCGCCAGCAAGAATAAAGCGCGTCTGGAACGTTACAATGAAATGGCCGCACAGCAGTTCGACGAACGCGACGATGCCGCGCAGATTCAGATTCCGACGTCACGCAAGTTGGGTCAGCTCGTTGTGCAGGCCGACAACCTGAAGAAGAGTTTCGGGGACCGCGTCCTGTTTGACAATTTGAGCTTCGATCTGCCGCCAGGTGGAATTATCGGTGTGATTGGTCCGAACGGAGCAGGTAAGACGACGCTGTTCCGGATGATTATGGGACTTGAAAAGCCAGACTCCGGAACATTGAAAATCGGTGAGACGGTTCAGGCGTCATACGTGGACCAGTCTCGCGATTCGCTGGACGACAGTAAAACCGTGTATCAGGAAATTTCCGGCGGGCACGAGGTTCTGGAAGTCGGCACATCAAAGATCCACGCGAGATCGTACTGTGGTCGTTTCAATTTCAAGGGATCAGATCAGCAGAAGTTTGTGGGGCAACTGTCCGGAGGCGAAAGAAACCGAGTTCATCTGGCGAAGCTGTTGCGATCCGGCGGAAACCTGATGCTGCTCGACGAACCCACCAACGATCTGGACGTTGATACATTGCGGGCTCTTGAAGAAGGTTTATCCAACTTCGGCGGCTGTGCCGTTGTCGTGAGCCATGATCGCTGGTTTCTTGATCGGATTGCCACGCACATTCTGGCCTTTGAACCCGACGGTTCTGTTGTCTGGTGTGAAGGGAATTACCAGGTCTACGAGAAGCAGCGGCATGAACGCCTGGGTTCAGATGCCGATCGCCCGCAGCATGGACGCTTCAAACCGCTCAGCCGGTAAAAAGATTCCAACATGTAGGATGGACATTCATGTCCGTCGCATGGCCAAAGAGCGTAGTCGCGTCGAAGTTTCCTGTTAGTTGAAGAACTTGTCCTTCGAGACGCTGTCTGGTGAAGACTCGGACAAGAATGTCCAAGCTACATAAGACGCGTCGTTGGACAGTTGATATTCCTCGAATGGTCCTGAACCATGGATTTCCTGCAACTCACAGGCAAAACAATTCTTATCGCCGGTGTCGCGAATCGCAAAAGCGTCGCGTGGCATACGGCGAAACTGCTGCAGGACGCCGGAGCGCATGTGTTACTGTCGGTTCGCAGTCAGGCGCGGGCCGATTCGGTAAGGAAGCTCTTTCCTGATTTGCCGATCTTTGTCTGTGATGTCGAGCATCAGGAACAGATCGATGCACTGCGTGCCGCCGTCGCGGGCACAACGAGCGTCCTGCATGGCATTGTGCATTCGATTGCCTTTGCGGATTTTTCGGCGGGCTGGCTGCCCTTCCACCAGACTCCGCGCGCGGCATTTTTGCAGGCGGCAAACATCTCTTGCTTTTCCCTGTTGGCACTGGCGGAAGCATTCAGGCCGATGCTGGATCCGGAAACCGGCAGCGTCGTCACAATATCGATTTCGACGACCCGTATGGCCGCTGAAAACTACGGCTACATGGCACCGATTAAAGCCGCGCTGGACTCGTCGGTCTGTTTTCTGGCAAAGTCGTTTTCGCAGTTTTCAAAAATTCGCTTCAATGCCGTCTGCCCCGGTTTATTGAAAACATCGGCCTCTGCAGGAATCCCAGGCTACGTCGATAGCTACCTGTTTGCTGAAAAAGCGACACTTCGAAAGCAGGCAGTGCAGACCGAGGAAGTTGCGTCTGCCGTCGCCTTCCTACTCAGCCCTCGCTCCTCCGGCATCAACGCTCAGGGCCTTGTCATCGACGCCGGCATGGGCATCAACTACTTTGATGACACGCTCGTGCGACAGGCCGGCGACCCGCTCCAGGGAAGAGAGCCTCCAGAGTGATCTCGCAGGAGTCGATCGTATTGGATATATTCACGGCATCACTATTAAAGGAAAACCACTGCCATGATTCGAAATCCGCTCGTCGAATCTTTTAATTCTTTTGCCGCTGCTGACGCCGCCACACGACGGGAATACTGGTCCATGACAATGGAACAACGGTTGCAGATTCTGGAACAATTGCGGAAGCAAACCTACCCCGATGGTCGCACTGCCCCACGACTTCAAAGAGTTCTTGAATCTGTTGAATACTCACCACGTTGAGTATCTTCTGGTCGGAGGATACGCTGTCGCAGCCTGGGGATATCCTCGTTTCACTGGAGACCTTGATCTTTGGATTCATACGTCGGCGCAGAATGCTCAAAAAATCCTTCACGTTTGCCGCGAGTTTGGTTTCGATGTACCGAATCTGCCCGAGAGTTTTCCGAATGATGCTTAAAACTGACTGATATGATTCCACCGGTCACGGATCCACAGTTGGATTGGCAACAGGATGAAAAGCCATGTCCAGAAAATATTGACAAAGGCACTGAGCAGGAGAGTCGATTCGATATGCTGGCTGCGGGCGACGGCATTGGTGGCGGCGGTGAGTCCAAAGATTGGCGTGGCGAGGCAGAAAAAGGCCGGAGCAGAAATCAGCACCGTCAATGGTAACGCGGCCCAGCGCGTGTAGAGCGACAGAATAACGGCGATGTGGCTGCTGAAGCTCAGCACGATCAGAAAACTGATCACCATCGTCATCGAGCATTCGCGTATGATGCCCTCATAACCAGCGAGAAATGTCACGCCAAGCCAGAATATGGTCGGGATTAACGCAATCAGACATCCTCCGGCTTTTTCAAGCAGGATCCGCACACCGGAGAGTGGAATGGCAGCGAGCGTCGATTGCGTGGATTGACGAATTTCGTAAAACAAACAGCCTGAGGAATAGACAAGCACTTCCAACGCCAGAAATCCGGCGAACGTCAAAAATGCGGCCCACGCATAGTCGCCACGCAATGTGTAGTAGCTGTTGTCAATGTTGTCTCTCTGCAGCACGATGAATCCCGCAAACAGAAGGCCACCGCCGATCATCTTCGCGATAAAAAAGCTGCGACCACCCGTGAAGAACAGAAATTCTTTCCACATCACGGCCATCGGCCAGCAGCGACCGACTGACCAACGGCGGATCGCAGGATTCTCAGATGGTCCCCCGGTGTCCACTGGTGCCGACCAGAAATCAAGCGTCAGCGTGCTGATCCCGAAAAGTGCGGCAGCAATCGCCACGCTGATCGAGAACTGCTGGCCAAAAAATACGACCGGGCTGTCGGTCTGCAGCAGCTCCCGCAGCCGTTCAAAGATATCGATCGTTGCGAACGCAGGAGGGATACTGTTCAATGTGTCCGATACTATGGCGGGAACAACCCCGGCAGGAAAAGCAGCGACTCCATTTACGATCAGACTCGGCAGCACAAGCATCAGCCCCAGAATCGCGCCAGCCATGCCGGCGGCGCGACCGGATGTTGCACAACGCACGCTGCAGAATAACGCGAGATTGGCAACCAACACCATCCATGCGGCCAACGCGATATAGGACGCAATAATCTGTTGCCACAGCACACCTCCCAGCGTGATGGCGAGGAACGTGAACGGCAACTGGATGACCAGCAGCATGAGTGAGCTCACGAGGCGGGACGTCGATTTCCCCAGGGTAACTGACAACGCCGTCATCCCGGCAAGTCGCAGCAGCGCGAAGGTTCCGGCGTCCTTCTCTTCCGTCACTGCTGTGACAAAATAGCTGACTCCGGATACGGTGATGAGCAGCACATTCAGGTAACAGATGGTTTCAAAAAATCGCAATCCTGTCCGACTGGTTCCAAATGCATCCATGAAAGCAATGGAGATCGAAAAGAACATGATGAACGAAAATACAGCACGAATAATATGCGGATAGATGGACTTTGAATCCATCTTCAGTGACCAGTTGAAAAGCATCAGCGTTCCTGAAATCACGTTCGGACTCCTCGCGTTGTCAGATCCATGAATGCCTGATTCAAGTGGCGACGCTGCTGGCTGAATGAGGAAATTGGCAGATCCAGAGTCAGCAGCAATTTCAGAAAGTCATTGGCTGACAGTGACGATGCCAGCTGGATATTGAAGTCCCGACCAGTCGTAAATTCCGGCTCCCTCACATCATCGACGCCCGGCAGTTGGCGAATTCGAGCGATCACATTGTCATAAACCTCAGCCAGGCGCAGATTGTAAGTCGGCAGTTCGTCAGGAGATTCAAGCAGCACGTCCATGGGGCCACTGAATCTGACCTGACCACGATCAATGATCGTGACGCTGTCGCAAAGTTCCGCCAGTTCACTCAGAATGTGGGAACTGATAAAAACGGTCTTTCCCATCCGCCGCAGCTCACGAAGGATCTCCATCAGTTCGATTCTCGCCCGAGGATCCAACCCGCTGGCTGGTTCATCCAGCAGCAGCAGGTCCGGATCATGCACCAGAACGCGGGCCAGACTCACGCGCTGCTGCATCCCGCGCGACAGGCCACTGATCAGATCATTACGGCGACCGTCCATGTCTGTCAGTGTCAACACGTCATGGATCACCTGATCACGCTGTTTGAGCTGCAGACCGTACGCTGCGGCGAAAAAATCCAGATATTCGAACACGGTCATTTGACGGTACATGCTGAAGTGATCGGGCATGAATCCAATCCGTCGCCGCACACTGATGGGGTCAGCTCGCACGCTGCTGCCAAAAACCTGAATCTCCCCCCAGCTGGGTTTGAGCAAAGTGCAGATAGCTTTGAGCGTTGTCGTCTTGCCGGCACCATTCGGCCCGACAAATCCGTGCAGCGTCTGCGGCATCACGCAGAACGTGACCTGGCTCAACGCCTGATGCCCCTTAAAGGCATGCGACAGATTTGTGACGGAGATTGCCGGGATCGTTTGTTGAGTGAAACCAGACATTTGTATTTAAACTTCCTAATCTTAATCCTAATCTTAATCATCGCAGGGAATCGATTGTGAGTATGATTAAGAGTACGATTATGAAACAGCATTTCGGAACTAGAAACAGTCGCTGAGCCTATTTACTCTCCGCTTTTTTTACATCCACTCCCTGATCACCTGGATTTAACAGCAAGTCGCGAACATACAGAATTCTTCCCGTGCGACGGACATCCGCATCGACATTCAAGTGCTGTTTTTCCGGCATTGGTGCGTACACCAGCAGCCGTATGCGATCCTCCGGCAGGCGAAATTTTCCCACATCCCGCACAAAATCATCGACGAGACTTCGTCGCACAAGATGGGGGAGCATCCGCTTAAAACAGGCTTCCACCGGGTCCTTGGGTTCTGCTTCCAGTTCTTCGTACGTCGGCTGCAGAGGCACACCGCCCATGTTGTATAGATTTGCCTTTTGGCAGTAACTACGGAGCAGTTCACGTCTGCTGACCAGCGACAGTTGCCCGCGCTGACGATCGATCTGCGTGTAATGCAGGTGGCGTCCGTGAATGACGAGACACTCCGCCAGTGGATCATTCGGAAATTTGTCGCCAAATGCGATTGTCAAATCTTTCAGTTCATCACCTTGCTGACTCAGACTGGTCACGGCCAGATTCCAATTGTCGGTTTCGATCCGCTGACGAGACCGAACAGCCTGACTGCTGTAGGGCGGAATACGGGAGACAAAACTGGCCGTGTTGCCGGACGTTATGCTCGCCTCCACGCTTTCTTCGATGGCACCTGAGGCCAACAAAGTCTGGTGGTCCTTGTCTGTCATCGAATAGGTATTGCCCTCAGTCACGAACAGAGTTGTCAACTGCAGCAGGCTGCTGTGTGTGTCATCCTCAGCGCGGGCGATGGCGGCTGAGTGCAGCGATGTGGATTCGTCATATCCTCGGCGACCAATGAACAGGAACATCAGACTGAAGATCGCAGCGAGTCCCGCAATGGAACCGTAGGTGACCAGAAAGTGCAGCGTGCGTTGTCGTGACAGAACCCAGCATCCGGGAAAAATGAGTCCGACGTAGCACACTGACAGCAGGAAAATCAGCCACCACATATGTTTGGGTTGAGTCAACTGTCGAAGTTCGGTAAACAAGTCATCATCGTCAGTGAAACTCATACCGAATCCACTGCCAAATCCTGTGTTGGTCTGTTTCTCGTACTCTGCAATTTCGTCGAGGTCTGTTTTGGATAAGCCCTGATTAGTAATCGCCGCAGTCACGATGTCTTTGGTAAGCTCAGCCCGCTGGATTTCGTGACGCGTCACGCTGCCGCTTCCGACGTGGTATTCCGTAAACGGTTCATTGAGTGCCGCGAGAGGGCCGGAAAACCGAAGCGTCTGATGGTTCTGATCAAGCAACAGATGCAGTCGGCCACCGGCCTTAAGCCACGACAGCATTGCCTCCTGACGTGGTGTTTCCCAGTCCGGCACATGATCCATGAACATGGCGTACAAACCATGAGTCGCCGTGGAATACGGAGGAAAAATCTCCTCAGACATGTGTTTCACACTGACCGGAATCTTGATGCCTGCATCGGGGCGATCAAGGATCACGACCGGCAGCGATTGATCTTCCGACTTTGTCTGCACGGAACCGGAATCCAGCACAGATCGTGGCTGATCGATTGGATCAAACTTGAACGTTTCGTTCTCGGTGCGTAGTTCAAAACGCCAACTGGATGTCATGCCGGCGATATACGGATAAAACTGCACCCAGCGCCGAGAGTGTGGACTCAGAAAGATGGGTTGGGTGGCAGTGCCGCCGGTCTCGCGAAGCATCCCGGCCATGGATCGCAATGTCGCCTGAGCTTCAATGGGCTCGTCGCTCAGATTATCGAGTTCGATTGACAGAGGCATGAACTGCCCGTTCATCACACGTCCGTCGAAGCCCCAGACTTTATCCGCGATGCGGACCTGTTGAGCTGTCTGGGCAAGAACGGGTGCCGTGTGGAGGATAGAAAAGAGCAGGCTGCAGAGCTGAATCAGTCGAAGCATCGTTTGGCCGCGCCGCAGTGTGCGGCTGGTCTGCGGAATGAATTCCGTGCCAAAGGCACAAAATGTGACAGCCCAGGGCAACGCCTTGGGTCCATGCAAAACAGCAGAACATGGCCCCGAAGGGGCAAAACGATCACGCATCCAGTTACGCCCCTTCAGGGCTGCCATCTTCAAAATTGCCAGATTCCTGGGGCGATGCCCCAGGCTTTCACATTCGGCCGCGTTGCGGCAAATCGCTTCCTCCCCTGCGTGCTCGCTTTGATCTTTTTGTTGGCCCCATCCTCCGGGAATCCGCAGCTTATTCGCGATGCTGGTCTGTTCCACATTGCTCATGCGGTCACTTCCGATCCCATCGCGGACGGCACCGTGAACAGCTGCGCTTCCAGTGGTCGGTAATCAGCCTCTTGATCGTATCGACCGAGCAGTCGCGGAGCCAACCGCAAGGTCAGCCTCCGAATTAACAACAGGAGCAGCACCTGCCAGACAAACACAACTGCAGAAACCATCATGGCGGAAGCAATCGAACGTGATGGAGAGTAGTAAAGTTCAGTCTTTTCGACGAACGGATTGCCTGCGGAAACCAGAACTGCTTCATTCGCCTGCACACCGCCGTCTGGACGGACCATGCAGCAGATCGCGGAGGCGATGGTTCTGCCTTGTTCCTCCCGAAGCATCTCGTCAATCTTGGTTTCGAGCCTCGCATCGCTGCGAACCGTGTTTCGATCGTGCAAACTCAATGCAGCCTCAAACACCAACCCGCCCGGTCGGCAGAGAAACGAAGAAATAAGCACCCATGCAGCAATTGCACTGATTGCGGTCATCGCCGATCGAGACTGCGATTTCGAACGCAATCCCATTAATACCGCCAGCCACGCCAGAATCTGCATCGTGAGAAAAGTTGTCAGAATGGAACTCGCGAGGTACCATCCGACATTGAACATCGTCTGCGATGAAGAAAACATCGTACGTAAGTCAACATTCAGCAGCAACAGCGTGAAATGAACGCTGAGTATCGGGATGGCCAGCACGATCATCAGCCGCTTCATGCCGGCGACTTTCTGCGTCAGAATCTCTTTCGCGGTCATTGGGGTGGAAAGCAGGGCGTCGAGAGTTTCGCGAACACGTTCAGCGGAGATGACAGTCGCCCCCTTCATTGCCAGAATCATGGCCACAATTGCCCACACGAGCCACAGCAGCACTCGCAGTCCGGAAAAATCTGAACGTGCAGAAACAGTCGCAGCTCCCACGCAGATGAACAGCGTCGGCCCTTCCATGACAACAAGAATGCGAAACAGATATCGCGCCTTGCCGAGCGATTTTTTTGATCTCTCACGCCATGCAACGGGGTCAAAGAGCGGCAGGCTGTTGTGGTCTTTTAACAACACCATGCCACCGGTTGTGCGGTCATTCAATCGGACAAAGAAACCATCAATCGACTTGAAAACTTTCAACATCACCGATGCCGAAGAAATAAAGGCGCGCCGCACCAGAAATACGCGCGCCATCAGCACAAAAACCGTGGTGACCATCAACGATGGAATTGTGGTTGCAACAACAAACAGCAATCGAGCCAAAGTGTGCAGGAAGCCGCTCGATGACTGCGCCAATAATGCGAAATTATTATTTCCATACCTGGAGGGATCGATTCCCTGAAACGCGGCGATCCACAGATAAAATGGCGTCGGCAATGCCATCGGAAGATCGTGAGCAAACAGGCCGGAAAACACGGCCAGCAAGCCGGTCAGCACGTACGACCAGATAAATGCAGTCACCGTGGTGGCGAACCACGAACTGCACAGCAATCCGATGCTGGCATACAGCAGGCATTCACAGAACAACAGCCACAGTGTCCCGAGCAGCAAGGTTGTTTCCACTCCGCCCAGTGAGTACACAACGGCCAGCACCGGAAACGTCAGTAGCAGAAATGTGAACATCGGAACCAGACGACTGCCCAATTTCTCGAGGACGATCGTCATTGGCGACAACCGCGTCACAAACAACGTGCCGATGGTATTTCGTTCTTTCTCGATCGTAATCGAACCACAGATCAAAGCTGGCATCAGTACCTGCACAGATACAAACAGCATCGGCACGATGCCCTTAAAAATCGGCGCACCCGCTCCTAAGAATCGATTGGGATTGCCACTGCCGATACCGTAGCCGGAAGATTCCAGCAAGGCTACCTGATAGCTGTAATACAACATGACAGCCGTTAACACAATAATTGCGCCGACAAACCGAATGACGTACGTCCGCCGCCGACTGGAAAGCTCAGTCAACTCCCGTCGCAGCAGTGGAAGTTCCGGAATGATGCCGAGGATGCTCACGCGGTCTTCCCTTCCGTCAGCTTCATGAAGGCGGTTTCCATGTCCATTGCTTCCGGCTGAAACATCGTCAGCCTGGCTTTCTGCTCAACCAGTGCCTGATGCAGATCGGCGACGGACATCAGATCTTCGTGCAACTTAATCGCCCAGCGATCAACCTGTGTCTCCACCGAACCCACCCCCGGAATTTTCTGCACGCGATCCAGCAGATCCTCTGCCGGATTCTCGACGCGCACGTGAATCACGCGCATCAACTGCAATTTGCGATAAATGTCATTCAGTGAACCCTGAGCCACAATGTGCCCCAGTTCGATGATTCCAATCCGTGTACACAACTGGCTGAGCTCCTGCAGAATATGACTGCTGATAATGATCGTTTTGCCCATTTCCCGCAGGGCCTTGAGCAGTTCCCGCATTTCAATGCGAGCCCGCGGATCCAGTCCACTCGACGGTTCATCCAGCAGGAGGACTTTGGGATCATGCAACAGCACGCGCGCCAGGGCCAGACGCTGCTTCATTCCGCGGGACAAACTGTCCACCGGCGAATCCGCTTTGTGCGTCATGTCCGTGAGCGCCAGTACATCGTCGATCGTCCCCTTACGTTTGGACATCGGCAGTTTGTACGCCGCCGCAAAGAAATGCAGATACTCCAAAGCTGTGAGGTCTTCGTAGACGCCGAAAAAGTCAGGCACAAAACCCATCACGTCGCGAACCTGTTGCGGCTGACTCAGCACGTCCAGCCCGCACACCAGAGCCATCCCGCGGAACTTCGGCTGCAGCGTGGCGAGCACACGAAAGGTCGAGGATTTTCCGGCGCCGTTCGGACCGATAAAGCCGAAGACCTCGCCGTGAGGAATATCCAGCGAGATTCCTTTCACAGCTTCAAACTTGCCGTAGTTGACTCGCAGATCCCGAATACAGATCGCCAGCGGTTTCGGTTTCGGCGGCATTGCCGTCGTCGTCGGTTCGGTCATCGACATTGTTGATTTCCTGCGATTATATGTAGCTTGGACATTCTTGTCCGAGTTTTTTAATGATGATCCACCAACCAGCCAGGGCGACAGTCCCCATTCCACTGCTGGCACATTCGCTCAAATGACGACGGACATGAATGTCCACCCGACGGCTGAACGAAATACAGTTTTCTGAACACTTCAAAATTCTCGCCCTGTTGCATAATGATCACTAACGCCCACTGACTGGGATCTGAACTGTCCAGAAAGGCCATGTCTTCCAATGAACCTGCTCCGTGCGGCGCGATTTGACTGACGAGACCGAAGATATTTGTCTGTGAGGTTTTCACGGTCGGAAGGCTGCTGAGCATCGTGACCGATGCTGATTGCTGGCCAAGTTGATATTGATTTTGCGTTGGATCCAGATACCGTCCATATCTGTCTTTTTCAAAGAATTTCGTGGGAATTTTTCCCATCACGTTCACCACGGTTGATTCATGATAGATCACCGCAAAACATTGCACGGGAGTCGCAGAATTCTGCTGCTTTGCCATCGTGAATTGCGTCATTGCCGCCTTCAACCGGGTGTTACCTTCCGGCGTCGTCAGCAGTGAGACATCGTTCCAGTCAATCGGCGGCACATCGGATTTCGGCGGTTCCAGTGACAGAGTTCGCAATGAAACCGGCGACCATTGCTGCACGCGATGGTTGATACTGTAGTTCTGCGGGAAATGTCCGCTGTAGCTCAGTGGCGAATCCTGAGTACGCTGCTGCGGTTGTCGATTCTGGTTGTAGTAGTCTGCGTTAGTAAAATTATCTTCCGACAGCACAACCAATTCGCCTTTGTGGTCATTTCGAACATTGGCCTGCGAACTGTAGTACAAGGTCTCCAGCGTTGTTTGTCGGACGGGAACGCCGTTGTCCGCAAGGTCAGTAATGACCAGTTTACCACCGGTATCCTCGCTGCCCATGAACGCATGAGCGATGACCACAGTCAGTAGCGTAAAGACGCCCGTGATGACAGGAAACAGCACCCATGTGTATTTTCTTAACCGCAGCCAGCCGAGCAGAAAATAATCTCCTGGCCCGATCGCCGCGACATAACCCATCAGGATCATCCCGATGATCCACGTCGGCACCATCTCGACATCAGAAGGCATCAACGCCTGCTCGG
>JAYUVA010000155.1:0-9837 GCA_043754375.1 Candidatus Kuenenia sp.
GTCAGCGTCAAAGGACGCACGGTTCCTGAGCGAACATGGCAAGCGAAACAAGGCATGACCCTGCCTGACATCCCAATCGCAGTACTTGTGAATCGTTACAGCGCTTCGGCCAGCGAAGTCCTGAGTGCCGCCCTGCAGGATAACAATCGGGCGATTGTTGTCGGGGAGCGTACGTTTGGAAAAGGAAGCGTCCAGACCGTGCTGCGGCTTGAGTCCGGCAAGAGCCTGCTCAAGCTGACGACGGCGAGTTACTATCGTCCCAGTGGCCTGAATATCCACCGCACCGACGACTTGAGGCCCGAAGACGACTGGGGTGTGAAACCATCAGAAGGGCATGAGCACCGCATGTCGCACGACGAATGGCAGCATTGGCTGACAGCCCGCGATGCCATCGATTACGAACGCCCAATCCCCGATGTCGCATTCGAAGATCTTCATCTTGCCGACGCCACAGCATGGCTGACAAAAGAGATCGCGACGACAGAAAATGCAGAATGAACCAGGGATTCGCAGCGCGGTCAGGAACCAGAGGATGAGGCGTACAACGGAAGTCTGATACTGGATCCCAAGTGGCATTCTCGCTCATAATTGCAGGGCAGATTCCCAACAACTCAGCGGGCCATTGTGAGAAAAGCCGATGGCTTTAAGACGTTTGAAAACATTCAAATCGCTTTGTTTCACCAGCTTGGAAAACTTCCTGAGCCGAAATCTACCCACAGATATTGATGAAGAGGCACTTTTGAATCGCCGTTGCTCTGAAAACTGAGCGTGGAGATTGGTTCGTCAATCGCCGTTGTTCTGGATCTGCTGAACGAGGTCGCTCAGTCCAGCCCTGGCCAACCAGCACACATTTCTGATTGTGACAATGGATTATTGCCTGTCCGAAAAATCCAGCGTAAAGACATGCGACTCGAAGCTCAATTCAAGCTGACGCTTTGGAGCATCAATCCGCAGCCAGAAATCGTTGAGCGTCTGACCGACATCTTCCTGATTGAGGATTTCCCTGCCGGTTCTCACATCGATCACCCTGGCTCCATGGACGACTCGACGAGCGCCGGTTTCACGATCCACAGGCCCGCCGCGATTGAGCAGCACCATGATCGGAGAGTTCGGCAGGATCACTCGGTCCTGCGCGGATGCGAGACGAATGAAGCGATGATCGAGTGGTTCATCCCAGCGCAGCTCCATTGTCCCGCCATCGATGCAGTACATTCGGCCATACACATGCATCGCTTCCATCACCGGGTCCAGATCAATCGATGGATCATCAACCGCCTCAGGCAACACCACGTAATTCCCCAACGAGTGCACCAGGCACAGATCGCGAGGTTCCGGCACGGGCGTGACATCATGGCTGGCCAGTACCTGTCCTGTGTCGATACGCACGAGCTTCAGTTCGCTCCCGCTGCTCAGCGTGGCGACAACATCATTGGAGACGTTGGAAAAAACTGACAGCGCCGGCAGATCGATGGACCACGTCACTGTGTCCGTCATCAGATCCCGACATTCGAGCGCGGACTTTGTCGTTCCCTGTCGAAACAGCACACACGCTCGGCCCTGCACGGCGATGCGCCACAGCAGTTCTTCTCCGGGTTCGATCTGGAAATCAGATACCGACGAACCGACGTTGCTGATTGCTTCGCCCCACCACTCCGGCAACCGTGAAACCTGCAACTGAGTCCCGTCAATCAAACTTCGGGCTTCGATCTGTCGCGCGCTTTCTGACAGCACCAGCACTCTGTCGCGAGTTGTCGATAATACGGCATCGCGCGCGATTCCATCCAGTTGCCATAACGGGCGACCGGTCACACTGTCATACACCAGCAGCCGACGACCGGCAATCAGGGCGACCGCCGCCGGTGTCACAGGCGCGACCGGATAATAGCCGGACAACTGCGGGGCGAATTGCGTGACTCGGTCCGCCGCTGCCACAAAGCCGCGATAGTCATCGGCATCCGGATCGGTTGTCAGCGAATCGAGATCCCGCGTCCACAATAGCTGCGGTTCAATCACCTGTTTGTTGCCATCCATGCGTGCATTCAGATGGCTGGTGTCCAGCGAAAACAAAGAACCGCCCAGATGCAACAACAGCAAAGGGCCGCAGGTGGTGATGTACGACTCCGTCTGCAGGTGATCGCTCAGGTCTTCACCCGCCCCAGCCACTGGAAACGTCCAGTGAATGCGACCATCCGCGTCGTATGCCGCGATTTTCTGTTCCTTCATCAGTACCACAAATGACCAGCCGCGAAACTTGCCCGGCGTACCGAAAAACGGGATCGCTTCATTCGGAATTTCGTGCGGAATTTTTCGAGGCGACATGACCGTACGATGATCCGACTGGTCAATCTTTGCCGTCATGCCCCATACCGATACTTCCGGCGCGATGACTTCCGCATGCGCAGCGAACCAGGTTTCGAATGCGGCTTTCTGGGCCATGGATTCAGCCGTCACGAGCCGCAGGCTGGTGAACGGACTGGCGGCATCAGCCGCTGAAAACTCAGCATGGATCGCCCTGATCATCGCCGTATCGCCAGCCGCCAGCAGCTCATCCAGTAACGCGGTCACGGATGAACCATCGTCAATCCCGGCACGCATGATTTCGAAGTGGATCTGCTGTCGCACAAGGTCGCCCGTGCGGTCGTTGTCGTCGAGCGCCACGGATTGCAGCACATCCAGAGCCAGTTGCGGCATTCCGCTGGCAGCAAGATCCCGCACAAACTGCATCTGGCCGCTGCGTTCGGGGGTCAATGCCTCAACACCCGCTTCGCGCAGTTGCGACTGAATAGTCATGCGATCCTGTGGAGTGCGGCGTTCCAGCGCATTGCGCATTCCGGAAACGACCGTCAATGACCTGATTCGGTGCAGTGAGCCCGTTGAGACAGCTTCCTGCTGTCCGGCAATCAGTTCCGGCAGCATTGAACGCAGTGCATCGACAAGATCCTGAACGCTGATTGGGTCGCTTTCACTCAACCCCTGAGCAATCAGTCGACTCAGTTCCGACAGTTGACGCCGGGAACGACGATGCAACTGCTCAGGCAACAACGCAGCATCGGACAGACTCATCCCCAGCATCAGATGCAACACTTCGGCAACGGGACGCTCTTCGTCCGCCTGACTGATCAGCTCCCGAATGCGTCCGATCGACGACTGATTGGTCGCAAACTCTGTGTGCAGAGATTCCATCAGAACCTCGATCAGCAGATCGCGTGACGCCACACGACCTGCTGCATCGTTCAATCCCTGCTCCAGCAGCGCGATCGCGCCGGGTGTATCCTTCTGAAGCAGGCGTTCCGTAGCCTGATCTGTCAGCTGCAGATCATCTGAACCCTGTGAGTATGCACGGATCGAATCCAGATTCTGCGACAGTAACTGATTGCCAATGATCAGCAGATTACCGGGGGATTCTATGCCGCGAAATTCTGCCTGGTCGCCACGGGAACCCAAAAGGCGCTGCGTTGCCAGCCTGCGTCCTGTCTGCACATCGAAAGTGACGACTGCCGGTTCGGACGTCGGTATCTGCAGCAACGCACCATCCGTTGCCGAAATTCCGCAGATGATTCCATCCACAATCGACTGGCTCCAGAGCGGCTCACCGTCGTCCAGTCGAAACGCCTGAACCACACGGTTACCGCACAGGATGATTTTGTCATCAACAATCGCAGCAATACTATGAAACTGATTACGCGCCAACTTCCACCGTTCCTGTCCGGTCTGCAGATCCAGACAGAACAATTCATCCGAATCGCGTGGCGTCACGAACACATTATTTCCGGCGATGCGAGGCAGCGAATCAGTCCAGCGTGAATCCAGATCGACACGACCAGAATCCCACGGATCGCGTCCGCCAAACAAAACCGGAGCGTCACCACCCAACTCCTGCCGACGAATGATACCTCCGTATCGAAACACCCAGCGCACGGCATTGTCTTCGGCGGAGACCGCGACGATACGTTCGTCGCACGTCGGACAGATCAGCAAACCATGTGCGTACGATGGCACAAGGCCTGCGTGTTTTCGCACCGGATGATCACCCGAACTGAACTGCGGCTGCGTCAGCAATTGAGAGCGTACGACACGCGGATTGGCCGGAGCGGTACCGGTCGCTGCAGGCTCGGCAATCTGCAGCAGAAAAATCCCTTCACTGCTTTCCGCCAGCACATACGTGCGGCTTCCCAGCACCAACGGTGCCCCCAGAAAATAGAATCCCGCGAGCAGATTCCCTTTACCGCCGGGCTGGGCGACAGTTTGGGTCTGACCACCGATTTCCCATTTAAAAAGTCCGGATTTCAGATCGTAGGCGCGGATAAAGTTATTCGCCGACATGTCACGGGATGCCGTCCGAAACATCATGCGATACTGTGCGTCTGCAGTCGTGCCGGAGGCATCTTCACATACAAACAGCGTCGTGGCGGATGCGGCAAGCTGGGCTGTCGTGTTTGTGCGCACCAGTTGATTTCGCAGGCTCGTCGCCATGATCAGTGATTGCGTCATGGTCTGCATTTCCAGATTTCGCTGCATTGCGGCCAGCGCATCAGGGTTTTCCGGATCAACGGGTTGCAGCTGCTGGTTTGCCTGCTCTTCGACGGCCTGCAGGACATCGCGAATGCGACCATCAGGATGAGTCACCTCCCACACAATTTCGCCATCGATGGCGCGCACCGCACGAACACCGCACGGCGTGCGAAAGATCACCAGTTCACCGACGCGCAGCGGTGTCGCCGCAGGGACCACGATGCTGTTTTGCTGTTCCTGCAATTCGCCGAACTCCATCAACGGGTTGCGCAGGGACTGCAGGATCGGATTCAGGCGATCCGAATACAGCACATCGTTCACGGTCAACGAATCGGAGACCCATGTCTGCTGCAGCCGGGCCTGGCCGCGAGAGCGAGATGCGAAGCGGCGATAATTTCCGCCAGGCTGAGTCCATTCCGATGCATCCACAGCGGCAACACCCGTCAGCGAGGTGAACCAATTCTGTAAGTCAGCAGCAGATGTCGATGCCGGAACGGGCAGCTTCTGCAGCGCGACAGATTGCGGATCAACGGCCAGCAGATCTGCCAGGCTTTCCTGCGCATCACTGTTCAGTCCGGCGCACCAGTTGCAAACGGCAATCTGGAGAGACACCTCTGCGGAGTCCTTATTGTTCTGCTTCTTACCGTTGACTCGCAACATCCGATTCAGCAGCAGCGCTCCTTCAAGATCATCGCCGCGATCGATCGACTGTCGAGCCAGAATCCGCAGACCATTCTGAGCCGCCGTACAAAATGCATACCGCAGCGTCAGGCGTCGCAGAGTCGGGAAATCGGAGGACGTGATTGCTTCGGAAATGCGGGATTCAGCGATCTGTTCGAACTGTCCACGGAACTCCGTTCTGAATTCCTCCTGGGCCGTGAGAAACAGCTCTTCCAGCCTCGCACGTCCGCCCGCCAGTCGCTGCGTTTTGCCCGGAGCCAGCTGATTCACGTCCGCCCCGGACGCTGTCAGCAGCGGATCTTCCCGTTCACACGCCCGCTCCCAGGCCGCATCAAACTGTTCCACAGCCCGCAGCCACTGCTTGTCAGCCAGTGACTGTTCCGTATCGGAAATCATCTTCAGCAACTCACGCTGCCGAACATCGTCACCATTCTGCTGAGCCAGGGCCAGACCACCAGAAATGCAGGGCATCACACAACACGCAATGATCACCACTCGCGAAAACTGCGTACAGCGCCTGATCCACGAGTTCCTGAATACCGATTCCATTATCAGCAGCCACATTGAAAGACTCCCTGCGATCGTCGTCAGAAAGACGACTTCTTTGCCAAGCAGTGTCTCAAATCCAGCTGCACCCGTCTATTTGGACCGCTCGACTTTATTCGCGGCCGAAGCGCATCAAAAAGGGCGACAGCTCTGATTGCTGTCGCCCTGAAATTAAGGGGAATGTCATTTTGTCGTGCGAAATCATTTGATCCCGAGACCGCTATTCGGCTGGCGGACGATTGCCACGGCCCCCGCCATCACCGCGTTGACGGCCACCACCGTCGCCACCTGGAGGGCCACCGTTGCCGCCACGACCACCCATGAAGAGGGCACGCATATCGAGTTCAAACCTGGCACCTTTGAGTTCGTCGATCGTTTTCTTCTGTTCGTCGGTCAGAACGGCCAACGCAGCCTCAGCAGACTTCGCGCGCGCAGCAGTCATCTTCTCCTGCATTGCCGCGAATGCCTCGCGACCGCCACCTCCACCGGGCTGACCACCGCCGGGCTGACCACCAACTCCAGCCGCACGCATTTCTTCAAACATCTTCGTCATGTCAGCCGCTGCAGCTTTTTCTGCTTCATCCAGCTTTGCAAGCTGTTCTTCGGTCAGGGAGAGTTTCGACTTCAGGTCGTCGCTCTTCAAAGTCGCCACGGTTGCCATGTTGAGCTTCATTTGCATGGCAACCTGATCGAGACGTTTTGCCTGTTCCGGCTCCAGCATCGCGCCGAGAGCTTCGTCCGTCTTCTTGCTCAGTTCTGCGCGTTCTTTTTGTGATTTCTCGAAGAGTGCAGTTCGCTCTTCTTCTGACATTTTGCTGATGGCGTCGCGATCAGGACGCGGCGCGGCGTTTCGCTCTTCTCGGAAAGCTTCCAGGGCCGCATCAATGGTGGCTGCCTGAGCTTCTTCTATCTTGAGTTCTTTGCGGACCTGTTCAGTGCGCAGCAGCATCGATCGATCGATGTTGAACCCACCACGGCCACCGCCAAACCCACCACCGCCGAATCCGCCAGGGCCACCGCGACCACCACCTGGGGGCTGAGCCTGAATAAACGCGGACACCGACATCATGGCGAGGCTGAATACAACCGCCTGACGAACAAATCGAATGGACATAATGAACGTGCTCCCAAACAGAAAGGCAAATATCCCCAGAGGACAGGAAATGCGGATTCGCAGTGCCTTTCAAACCCCTCAGTGCCGTTCAGGATCTGCGAATCTCACCTTCGTTTTGTGATTTTGCGCAAAAAACGTTCAAATCGATGCTCGCACCCCAGAATTCTGCAGAAAATTTAGTGAGTCGATGGAATCCTGAATCGTCGCAACCAACGGGAAAACTGGTCTAGGCCATCATTCGGCACACCAGTACATGAGATTACCAGCGCCCAAGCCCATATCCATATCCGAACGGTCTGCCAAACAGCAGACCCGACGAGAACGGTGTCGAAAACGGTGTCAGGATTCGCGATGGCGCAGTTGGTGCCGGGATGCGTTTCACCGGTTGCTTGTGTTCAAAATTGTGCTGCACGATCGTCTGGTGCCGGGGGTTGCCTGTCAGAATCTCCATCGTTGAGTCATGGCGGTAATTCGGGTTCACATCGTACTCTGCCCGATTGAATGGGATTGAATTGTAGACCCGTGCGTACGCCGCCGGATCGAAGACCGCTGTTTCGCCAGCCACTGCCGATCGCGCGTCCACCGGAACCGATGGCACGGCGGAGAGTTTGGCGGCCGGTTGGATTTCCATCGTCCATTCTTCCTGGTCCGGCGGCGCGACGGGAACCGGATTTTCCGGAATCTGCAATTCATCCGAGCGTGCAGACTTCGCGGCATACAGGACGAGGGCGACAATCGCCGTCGTCAATGTGAATCGTCGTGAAAGTTTCATGGGCTTGTCCTTCAGTTCAACGGTGAACGTCGCGTCACGTCGAGCGAGGTTCACCAAACAGCGCGAAATACACTGATTGGAAACGTTGAGCTGAGAATGAGACCAGCATACACCCTGTGTCAACGGTTGAAATGACAGCTTTACAGATTTCCGATGGCGGGTAACGACACGACGTCGAATCATGGATGTTCGGGTTTGTTGCCGATATACACCGTCGCAATTCCGCAAGTCATTTTGCGGAAGGAGGTATTGACCAATCCTGCCTCTTCCATGATCCCGGTGAGCTCCAGACCGCTCGGAAACTCCGACACGGACTGCGGAAGATATTTATAGGCTGCCTGCCGATTTCGCACCAGCAACTGCCCGAGCCGTGGCAGGATATTGCGAAAGTACCACTGATAAGCACGACTTAACAGACGATTATCAGGCAGCGAAAATTCCAGTACCAGTACTTTCCCGCCCGGTTGGCAGACGCGGGTCATTTCCTTCAATCCGCCGATCGTGCTGGAAACGTTCCGCAGGCCGAATGCCACCGACACGACCTGAAACTTGTCTGACGGAAACGGAAGTGAGAGCGTGTCAGCTTCCAGAAACACGACGTCCCGATCGGACCTTTTCACTTCCGCCAGCTTGAGCATCCCGTGCGTGAAATCGGTGGCAAATACTGTCGCCGCTCCATTGAGTTTCTTTCGAAACGCAAAGGCCAGATCGCCCGTCCCGGTACAGACATCCAAAATCGGTGAGTCATCAAATGGCACCGCCATGCGCACGGCCTGCCAGCGCCAATAAACATCCGTGCCAGCCGACAGAAAGTGGTTCATAAAGTCATAGCGCCCGGCAATCTCACCGAACATCTGACGAATACGGGAACCGGATTTATCAACAGGCATCGCGAAAACTCGACCATCTCAGCAGGGACAAAGACCGTCACACACAGGATCGAACAGTTTACCTGTGAATCCGCGTTTTCGACAGCGAGTTAACCTTATTGAGAGGAATGTCGCCGCCAAAAGGTTCTGCGCACCATGTCCTGCACTGGTGATTCGGAAACTTTCCGGAATCGCAGCTTCTGTGTGTCAGACAGACAGCAGACAAATGCGGCGGACGGCGTAGAATCGGACGGAGCGTGTGAGCCCGCCGGTACATGCCGCCGATTTCAATCGCCAGGAGACATTCACATGACATCACCCGCGTCGCATGACCAATCATCTGATCCGCCATCACCCGACAACTCACAGCGGCATCGCGGGGGCGTAATTCATACGTATCAGCAATATGACCCAAAGGCATTCCCATCGCCGTCGTCACCGCCGCCCGATCTGGTGTCGCCCGCTTTTGAGCACATGCTGACCTACGGTTCGACCAGGGAATTCACAGAGGAAGAGTTGGCGAAAGCCATCCGCCTGGATCCGGGACAGTTCGCAGGACTCGGCCCCAGCCTGGACGCTCTCCTCAAAATGCTGCAGGAACGCAAAGCAAAAATCCTCAACAAATACGAAACCGACACCGTTCAGAAAAAATCGCTGCGTCAATTCACCAATGCCGCGAAGCAGGCTCAGCCACCCGCAAAATTCTCGAAATCGTTTTGGCAGTCCGTCAAAGAGGAACAGATCTACGCTCTCGAAAACCTCTGGTATCGCGCGGAACGCACCGACCCGGACTTTGCCGGGCGACTGGTCAGTCTGATGGAAACACTCGGCGAAAAATATCAGGTGGACCATCTGGCAGCGAAATACGACTTCACCGGACGTGATGCGATGTCGGTACCGGAAGCGATTGAGATTCTGGATGAACTTCGAAAAATCGATGAGCTCCTGAAGCAGCTGGAAGACGCAAAACAGAACGCGCAACTGGCGATCATCGATCTGGAAGATCTCAGCGAATTTGCCGATCCGGAAGCGATCGCGAATCTGAACAGGTTTCAGGAACAGATTCAGCAGTACCTTAAAGACATCATGGAAGGTCAGGGTCTGGCCAATCAGGAGGGCAGGATCCAACTTTCACCGAAGGCGTACAAGCTGTTTCAGGGACGCCTGCTGCAGACGATCTTCAGCAATCTTCAGGCATCGCGTTCCGGTCGGCATCAGGGGCCGATTGATGGCGAAGGCGTGGTAGAAATGCAGCGCACAAAACCTTACGAATTTGGTGACTCCGTTTCACAAATGGACATCCCTTCAACGCTGATTAACGCGATGCTGCGCCAGGGCGACAC
>JAYUVA010000156.1:0-4939 GCA_043754375.1 Candidatus Kuenenia sp.
GTTTAACCCTGAGCCGCAGGCGACGGCGTCACAGGAAACCGTCGCCTGCGGCTCAGGGTTAAACAAATTTGCTGGCTGTGCATACTCAATCAACAGACCGCTGGCCGCGGGTAATTCGCATGCAAAAACCGGCGGCTGGCGCCTTGCCGCTCACAAAGACACGAGCAACAATGATGCGCTCACTGTGCGCACATAAAACAGTGTAAGACTCTAAGCGCGGGGCGTTGCTCACGCAGTTCAACGAATGGGTCACCGGCGACGGGATTTATTCGAACAAGGACTGCTGCCGCACTCGAAGGGAATCATTGACGCCTGGGGACTCGACAACAGCGGACGGCGATTGCGAGACGACAATCGTTGGTTGTATCAGCGGAGTGTCTTCAAGGTCCGTCGGCTTCACTTCTGACGATTCATCGCTCATTGCAGCGGCGAAGCGGCGGAAATTCAGAAGTTTGAAGAATTCATGGAGCGTCGCGCGGTCAGGCGCCTGAATGCGAGCTGCTTCAAAGTCGATTTCCAGCGGCAGGTCAGTTCGCAATCGGACTAGTTCACGGCTCATCCTCGCCTGATCGGCGAATGCGATAAGGTTCTCCTGGAGTTTTTTCCCTTGTGCCTTGTCGGCGTTCGCCAGCACATGATCGAGCGTTCCGAAAGTTTCCAGTAAAGTCTTTGCCGTCTTCGGGCCAACTTTGGGGACACCGGGAACGTTATCGACGGAATCACCGACCAGCGATTGAAAATCGACGACCTGATCCGGTCGCACCCCCCAGTCTTCCATCAAGGCCGCTCCGTCGAAGAATGTATTCTTGCGACAGTTCAGCATGCGAACTGTGGGACTAAGCAACTGTCGTGCGTCCTTATCGGTCGTCACGATCACGACTTCCATGTCGCGGGCCGAAGCTGCGGTCGCGATCGTGGCGATGACGTCGTCGGCTTCCCATTCGGCACACTCCAGAATCGGAATGCGAAAACCTTCCAGCAACTCTTTGATCAGCGGAATCTGGGGCCGAAGGTCTTCCGGCATCTCCGCCCGGTTCGCTTTGTAAGCGTCAAAGATTGCGTTGCGTTTCCCCGGTCCAGGTGAATCGAAAGCACAGACCAGATGCGTGGGTTTGCGGTCCAGTATTCCAAGGATATCCCGCGTGAATCCAAAGACGGCGTTTGTGGGCTGCCCCTGAGTTCCGCTCATTGCCGGAATGGCGTGGAAGACCTGAAACATCAGGGAAAATGTGTCGATTATGTAGATGCAATCGCGGGTCATCAGAAAATTCTGTCGATAACGCTGTAATCGGGCTTGGAAAAGAGGTCGGAAAAGGGGTCAGGAACCAATAGGTATACTCTGGGCGGTCAGATTTGAGGTTATGTGAGCGGCAAGGCGCTAGCCGCCGGTGCTGACCGAATGCACAACCCGCGGCTAGCGGGCTGTTGATTTAGTCCCCGATTTCGCATCTTTGTTTACCGCCGAGCCGGAGGCGACGGCTCGCGGAATAGCCATCGCCTCCGGCTCGGCGGTAAACGATTAAATCAACAGCCCGCTAGCGCCTTGCCGCTCACGATTTCTTTGCCACTGCTTTCGCCGTCTTTCGTTTGTTGAAAAATCCAGCGACCACCTTATCCAATCCAAACCAATAACCTGTTGGAACTGAGGCCAATGCGAGCAAGGCAAAGACTTCAATCAGGTTCTTATTCACTATAAAACTATGTTCCGGCCCCGGTGCATCGGGCACACCTGGCAGCGGAGGCATTGCAAGGTAGAAGCCAAACACCATGAAGGCGGCGGACAAGGCCGCGAATCGTGAAAACAGTCCCACAATTAACAGAATCCCGAGCCCCGCCAGGCCTGCGATCGTGAGCAGATCCACGACTCGAATCGGCGACAGCGGCGGTGACAGCGGGCCGCGAGCCAACTGAGAGACTTCCGCAATTGTCAACGCCTCTTCCTGCAGCTCTTTGTCCAGCGCCATCACCGGGCCAGCCAGATCACGAGCCTTCGCACGGGCATCTGACCAGATGCGATTGAGGTGCTCCTGTTCAAACGTCAGTTCAGCTGCGGCCAGTCGATCTTCGTAACGCTTCACCATCTGGTTATACAGTTCAATCTGGCTGATGCGGCCATCGACCAGACCCGCGTTGTCCGGATCACCCAGCAGATGAGCGCGCATCCGTTCTTTGTATGACAATCGACTGGCACGAGTGAACGCTTCATTCAGTGCCTTGCGATATTGATCGTAGTCGTCGCCGGCGCGATCGGCGACTTGTGCGTCCAGACTGGTTTTCTCAGAAGCCGTCATTCGTCGTTGCCCATCAATCTTCAGTCGTTTTGCCGCCGCGTCGAAAGAGATGGTTTTGTCCAGTTTTAGTGCCGCGAAATCCACGCCGTCCGGCAGCTTCTCCAGGTCGAGCACCGCATCATGACTGCTGGCACCATTGATCAGCTTTGTCAGCTGAGTCTTCTGCCCGTCGCTCAGCTTATAGTGACGGCTGAAACGCTGATTAAAACTGTCCCAGCGCACGGCCACGCTGTCGGGATTCAGCCATGATTTATCGTCGGGATCACCGGACATGGACCGAAAAAGGTCGCGAAACGGCCCTTGAGCACTTTTCAGGTAGCCATCAGATGACCACGGCGACTGTGTGCTGAGCGTGTCAATTTTCCACATGCCCTCGTAGAGCAATTGCCATCCAATGCCAACTCGTAAAACGACGAGCAACACGACGGCGGCGAGCGAATATCGGCGAATATCAACCACAGGAGAAAATCTCCGATTTCTGTCTGGAAGTACGTTCGAATTCCAAGCCTCAAGGCCTCATGATCTGGTCTTCGTCCCAGACGATGAGTTCTTCAGGGATGTTGACAATGGTCGGCTGGACTTTGTTTCCCTTGTCCGGAAAGGGCAACAGGATAACACCGACGTCTGACCAATTCTTGCAACACTGTCGGGCTTTTTCGACTCCCATCACGAAAAATGCCGTCGAGAGTGCGTCAGCCAGAGCCGCAGATGGGGCCAAAACCGTCACCGACAGCATTCCATCAACTGGCCAACCAGTTCGCGGGTCCAGAATATGTCCGTATCGTTTTCCTTCATGTCGGAAAAACTGGATGTTTGAGCCACTGGTCGCCATCGCCTGATCGCAAAGCAGCAGCGTTCCCAGCCGTTTTTCAGTGAAAAGCGGATTTCCGAGACCAACGGGCCAGCCTGGATGACCGTTGTGTCCACCTCGCGCCAGCAAACTACTGTGTCCGCCGTGCAGCAGAAACGATTTCGGGCCATGTTCGAATCGGCCCAGCCAATCTCTGGCTTCGTCCAGCGCGAAGCCTTTTCCGATCGCTCCGGGGTCAAGCACAATTCCAGTTTGACGAAAGGCCACGCTTTGCGAATCCACGTCCAGACTAACGTATTTCAGCCCAGCCTGAGTCAACGCCGCATCGATTTCGGCCTGCACGGGAATCCGATGATCGCGGCGGCATGCACGCCACAACCGCGTCAAGGAACCCGTCGCCATATCGAACGCTCCGTCGGTGCGGATGTGGATTTCCACAGCTTTTTGCAGCAAATCGAAGAGTCCCCGACGAACGCAGACAGGGACTTCGGCAGCCGTTTTGTTGACCATCGACAGTTCGCTGGATTCCCGGTAAATGCTCAGCCAGCCTTCGATCGCGTGGATCAGCTCCAGAGCCTCACCCGCCGCTTCAATTTGTGCCGTCGGTCCGGGATTCATGATGACCGAAAAATCACACGCCATCACTCGCGCCGAGAGTCGCACGGTAATTCCCGATGCTGGCTGATTCCGCAAACTGGCGGCCGAAATGGCCTCAGAATCACATTTTTGGAAAGCGCGTACCGGATTCAGGCTGGAAAACAGGTCTCGGCGCGAAGAAGGTTGTGGATCGGGCATGCAAATTACGCTCAAAATATAAAAACTCAGCGGAGCACAGCCCCCGAGGAGTCTGTCTGAAATACGGCTGTCTTTGTGAGCGGCAAGGCGCTTGCCGTCCGTTAATTTATTGATGCAAGAAGCAAGTAGGGTGTGTGCAGCGCTAGCGCAACACACCAGTTTCTCACACTTTCCCAAAATGGTGCGTTGCGCTAGCGCTGCACGCACCCTACGATTAAATCAACAGCCCGCTAACGCCTTGCGGATCACAGTATTCGGGTATCGGGACAGCACCCTGAGGCTGCGAAGTGACAGGCAAAGCCTGTACTCCGGTAAAAACACCCAATACCATAGACGAAATTGCCGTAACAACAATCTGAAACAGGAAAGCGGGCATTTGGGGGCTTAATCCTTGGTTGCAGACTTGGCGACTGCGCAAAGTCTCCGCTCGTTTCTGTTTGACAGGACTATCGTCCCGTCAAGCCCCGGTGTTCCGAAAGTGAAGCAACTCGAACTATGTCCCAAAAGCCTGCCCCATCCAGAACCGCCCCTGCGCCGACACGAGTTTCCGGTGGAGTTCCCTTGTGGTTGTGGTTGATCCTGGTCGTTTTCGGGGTTTCCGTCGTCACGACACTGGTCAGAAAAGCGATTCCTGAAGATCCACGGATGTACGTTGAAGAAGGCATGGCCGCACTCGAAAACGGTGACGTCGCTGCGATCGAACGCAGCGTGCAGAAGCTGAAGGATTTCCCAGAGCACGCTGCAGAACAAAAGCTGCTCGAAGGCTTGCTGTATCTTGGAAAATCGAAGCCGCTGCTGGCAATCCCATTTCTTCAGGATGCTTCAAAGGATCCAACGGTCCGCATCAAAGCACTGACGCAACTGGGGAACGCCTACATGCGTTCTCGCCAGAGACTCGAATGCATCGCAGCCTTTGAATCGGCTCTTAAGGAAGACGAAAAAACCGATGACGCTCGCCTGAATCTGGCATATGTCCTGAAGGATATGATCAGTTGGGACGACGCGGTGAAGCACCTCACAATCTTGGTCGAACGCAAGTTCA
>JAYUVA010000157.1:0-3832 GCA_043754375.1 Candidatus Kuenenia sp.
ATCCGTACGTTTTTCCTCTACGTAGACATGGGCCAGTTGCTGCAGGGTTCGAACCAGGGCGAACTGGTACATGAGCACGTCCGGAAACTGATCGGCCAATTGCTGATTGTATCTCAGCGCTTCCTTCAACGTCGCTTCCGCACGCTCGGTCTTGCCCTGCCCCAGCTGCATTCCCGCGATCCGAGCCAGCGTTGACGCATAGAGACTTCGATACTCCGGAATCTTGGGATGCGCTTCAACAAGTTCCTTACACATCTGCTGAGATCTCACGAGCCGCTGCATATCGGTTGGTCGAAATGTCGGCATCGTGCTGAGTATATCCGCCAGCTCATACTTGAAGCGCTCAGACGATGGAAACTCCTTCTGCAGGCCTTCGAGAATCCTGATGGCGTCGGCCATCGCTTCGTCCGCCCGGGGCCAGTCGCGAAAAACCTGAGCAATCCTCGCCTTGTCTTTGGTCGCCTGCGCAAGTGCGACACGATATGCCACACGGGATGGTTCCTCTTCAGTCAGCTTCCGCAGAATCTCAATCGCCGCGGCGTTGGCATCAGCGTCACGTCGCAGCCGCAGATTTTGCGCCGGAGTCGGCGGTTCATCGCCCCGCAGGATCCGGTTGAGGGGCGGGTTTCTCAGGCGATTCCGCGGCTCAAGCGTCGTGCGCAGTTCAAAGTCGACAAGACTATTGATGGCTGTGGCCATCAGAAATCGCCCGTTCGCAGAATCATTCACCGCCGGCGATATCGCAAGCAGGGTCTGCAGATTCCGGAACTGCAGCATCGCGCCCGCGATCTCGCCGCGTTTTGCAGACGTGATCATCATCTGATGCAGAATTTCGCCCTGAACCAGAATCAGGCTGGCATCATCCGGCTGTCTGACGGCGATTGCTGCATACGCATCCAACGCCGTTCGGTAGGATTGTTGAGCATTCTCAAATCGTCCGAGCTGCTGCTGAATATCACCAACTCGCCGTCGCGCGGCGGCTGATTCGGTACTCAGATCTTTACTGTTCTCTGCCGCCAGTCGGTCGAAGAAACCAAGCAGCGTTTCCAGCAGAGTGACATCAGCATTGCTCAGAACCGCATCGGCTGCCGGGAGGAGATCTTCGTCGCTGAGTTCTTCCAGTAACGATTCCGAGCGGCCACGCGCCGCAATATTGTTAAAAACTTCTTCAAACGCTGAGATCGCAAGGTCCAGATTTGTTTCCGCACGCACTCGCTCCCGCTCCACGTTTGCCAGGGCCAACGTCTTTTCAGAGAGATTCTGTTCGGCACGCTCGTATTGACTGTTTCTCGCAACGAGTACCCTTTGAATACGGCGATTCGCAATGCCCAGAATGATGGCAATCGTGGCCAGCAGGAGAACCATTGTGGCCGAGAGTGACGCGATCAACGGGTTGCGTTTCGACCAGCGCCATAAGCGCTCAAACGGCGTCACACGTCTCGCAAGAATTGGTCGGTCTTCAAGGAATCGGCGCAGATCGGCCTCGAATTCGCGACCACTCTGATAACGTCGTTCAGGCTCCGCCATGCAGGCCTTGAGCACAATTGTCTCGAGGTCCGCTGGAATCTCCGGTCGAGTTGTGCGCAGCCGGGATACCGACTGTCGGCTTCGTCCGCTGAGTAACTGCGGAGCATTCCATGCGGGCTTCAGCATGAGCAGTTCGTAGAGAGTCAGGCCCAACGCATAGATATCGGTCCGGACGTCCGCCTCGCCGCGAAGCTGCTCAGGAGCCATATACCGTAACGTGCCGACAATTTCGCCGGTCTGCGTGACGCCTTCGAGATCTGCATGTTTCGCCAGCCCGAAGTCGGCCACCCAAATCGTCCCGTCCCGATCCAGAATCAGATTGGCGGGCTTGAGATCACGATGCAGAATGCCCTGCCGATGGGCGTAATCAACAGCGCTTGCCACGCTGCCAATCACACGCGCAATATTGCGCACGTACGCATGGTTCAGACATACGTCCTTCGCCGCACGCAGGAATTCCTGATCGGTGTCATGCGTCCGATTCACCGTCGTGTCTGCGATCGGAGTCCGGCAGCGAATCTGAGTGGCATCGAGGGGATCAGGAGATCCCGGGAGATCCACGGACAACCCGGATTCATACAACACCGGCACGCTCATGGATGTCGTCGTTCCGAACAGTTGCAACACGGCATCCACAGCACCAAATCGGCGTGAATCCGGTTTGGTGCCTGAAGTCCGATCAGCTTGACCGAGGACAGCGACAGTCCTGTCTCCCGCCAACAAGGCATCCGGCGGAGCGATTCTCAGATGATGAATGATCTCGGCCAGAGTCACTCCATCAATCAGTTGCATGGCGTAATACTGCAAACCCTGGTCTTCACCGATGCCGTACACGGGAACAATATTACTGTGGTGCAGGCTGGCGGCAGATTCTGCTTCGCGCCGAAACCTCATCAGCTGTTTCTCTGAGCCCGCGACCATGGCACTGAGGACTTTAAGCGCTACGTGCCGTTTCAGCGACTTCTGTTCGGCCTCATAGACGACTCCCATGCCGCCTCGGCCGATTTCACGAATCAACTGAAAATCGCCCAGTGATTCCGGCATCGTACGCACAGACGCGATACCGCTGTCGCCGGATCTGCGATGCTGCTCTTCACGCTGACTCGCTCGCTCAATCATCTGAATGGACGGAAAGACAGACCGAATCACTTCCGCATGTTCAGGGTATGTCTGGCAGTACTCTTCAATCTGCGGACTTTCGCCCGCGCGGATCCGCTCGGCAAACTCCTCAGCGAGCTGGTCTACCGGATGTCGATCATCATCAGGCAGCATACAGGGATCTTCCTCGTTGATACTGCGAGCGGACATGATTAAGACAATTAACGAGCCGCATGCGTCAGCTTGCCGGTACAAAAACGAGGTACCGGAGGGCTCACGCCGCTCCGCTCGCCAGACTCATTTCCGACCACGGGAAGTATAGTCATCCGGTCTGGTTTTTGAATTCAAACGCTGCATGATCTCACTCAGTCTGGCTGCGGCTCGCAGATAACGATTACTGGCAGCCGTCGGTGTCAGACCCAGAATCTCCGCTACCTGGCTATTGCCAAGCTGTTCGAAGTGTCGCAGAGCCAGGACTTCCCGATCCACTTCATGCATTGAATTCAGCGCCTCCTGCAACCACTGCATTTCTTCCGCATTCACTGCAAGCTGGCTGGGAGATGTTAACTGATCGATCAGAAACTGCGCGATGGAAAGGCTTGTTCCGTCTGATGCCCCGGTCGCGGCAAAGCGAATCTCACGATTCACATCCCGCTTCTGTCGAAACTCACGACGGTGGACATCAATCAGTGTCTGCAGCGTCTGCTGACGGAGCCAAACGAAGAAGGAGGCATCGGTGGATTCAAGAAACGACTGCAGCCGATGTGATGCTTCCAGATAGGCTTCCTGAAGGATATCGGCGGCATCGATTCGACCACGGATGCGTGGATCCAGTCGAAAGCTGACAATCCTTTCGAGACGATTCTGGTAAGACGAAAAGAGTGAGGCCAAGGCTGTCTGACCGCCCTCAACAAGCATGCGGCGTTCGTCTGCGTGAGTACGGTTCATGATACGGCCCAATACCGGAGGATCCTGTAGGAACTTGACGTCCGCGTGCTGACGCATCCTCAGCCAAAGAATTCATCTTCGTTTAACCGCGTGGGCGACGCCCCGCGCGGGAATCCATCCAGCGGGACGCCATTAGCGCGGCCCGCTGGGCACGCGGTTAAACGACCCAATGCCAACCGCGTGCGGTATGAAACGATTACATCGCAGACTCTAATGAAACCACGCTCAGAACACTCGGTGTTCGCAGATTATTGAGTAA
>JAYUVA010000158.1:0-3136 GCA_043754375.1 Candidatus Kuenenia sp.
ACCGAAGCGGCGACGGTGAGCTTCGCTTGCGGTCGCCCTTCTCTGACTTCGGGATTGAGCCGAATGCGATCAACTTAACGCCGCCCTGCCTGCGCACTCACACGACACTACGCCACTTTTCCTGATCGATTTTTACCCACAGATTCTGCGAACGAGCCTTTTTCTGAGCCAGGAGTTCAACGGTATTCGCCTTGATGTGTACGATCTACCTCATGATTTTCCCCCTTCTCTGCCGACCGGCCAGGAGTTCCACGGTACTCGCCTTGATCGCCGCGGTCTGGATCTGTGGCTTTCTGTGGTTCTTCTTCAGGAGTTCAATCGAAGATCCTGATCTGCCGCGCACCGAACTCTGGTCGATGATGGCTGACGAAGTCCTCGGACTCAGCGACGCGCCTTCTGAGCCCGCGCACACCGCGCCGCAGTCCGGGATCAGGTTCCTGTCGCAGCGACTACCGCTGTTTTCATGGGCAGCAGTCATTCTCGTGCTTGCTGCCGTACATGGCGACGCGATCTGCGTACTGACGCTCCGCCGGTGCTGCTTGTACTGGACGGAACAAGTTGCGCTGCGATTGGGTATCGGGCTGGGGATCCTCTCCACGGTCACTCTGTGCTGTGGCTTGGCCGGACATCTTACCAGGCTGGCGATTATTATTCCGGCATTTGCCAGCCTTGCCGTGTCCTGCTTCATCCGCTGGAAGTCGAGAAACGAATCACCGGTTCCGACCACGCAGGTTCCTGAGGCACAACGCTCATCGCGCCTGATCAGAATACTGACGCTGATGGTCATCGTGCCATTTGGCGTTTATCTGCTGCTGGGAGCTGTCTCGCCACCGACTGACTTTGATGTCCGCGAATATCATCTGCAAGGACCAAAGGAGTGGTTTCAGCTGGGACAGATTATCTTTCTGCCGCACAACGTTTACACCAGCTTCCCGTTTCTCACCGAGATGCTCAGCCTCACCGGCATGATCTTCGCTGCCGACTGGTGGCACGGCGCGCTGGTCGGACAGGTTGTCTTATCCAGCTTTCAGATCCTCAGTACGTTGAGCATCTTCAGCATCGCCCGCCGCGGGATCAGCATAGACACCGCGTGGCTGGCCGCGCTGATCTTTCTGACAACTCCGTGGACGCTGCGAATTTCACTGATCGCCTACGCCGAAGGCGCGCTGACATTTTATCTGATCGCCGCCACCATGTGTGCGCTGCTGGTCTGGCAGCTTCCGGGGCGAGTCGTCGGAATCTCGATCATTACAGGCCTGCTGGCCGGCGCTTCAATGGCGTCGAAGTATACCGGACTCATCTCCGTGATCCTGCCGACCGTTGCCGTAATCGCCGTCCAGTTCAGGAAGTCACGGAATGCATCGGCGACTGATGCTGATTTAATGGGGTCAGACCCCTTCATGACGGCAATCGAAGCTAAAACCCAAACGTGTTTGGCTTCGACTACCGTGAGTAGGGGGTCTGACCCCATTAAATCAACAGACCCCTGGCGACCGTTGCTCGTTCCGGCAGCGGCGTTCAGTCTCGGTGTGGCCGCGATGACCGCGCCATGGCTGCTGAAGAACCTCATTGAAACCGGGAATCCCGTCTATCCGCTCGCGTACAGCCTCTTTGGCGGCAGCGAATGGTCGCCCGAAATGGAAGCGCGCTGGAAACCAGCTCACGCAGCATCGGAACATCAGCTCAGTCGTATCCCGGAACATATTCTCGGTGCCGCCGTTTACAACAAATGGACCAGCGGCCTGCTCTTTGCGCTTGCCGTCCCGTCTGTATTCCTGTGGCGCCGGGTTAAGACGCTGCCCGTCATCCTTTGCCTGATTGTCTGGGGATTTGCGACATGGTGGGCATTCACGCATCGGATCGATCGCTTCTGGATTCCTGTGATACCGCTGCTGAGTCTCGCAGCCGGAGCGACATGGCTCATTTCCTCATCGACCGTCTGGAAGTCGTTCGTGGTGACCGTGATCGCCACTGTCACACTCTTCAATGTGCGCTTTTGCGGACTTCCGCTGGTCGGATTTCACGTCGGACTCATGGATCTTCATGCCGCTCGGCAAACGACGATCCGGTCAGATATCCGATATCTGAACGAAACGCTGCCGCCAGATGCGAGGGTTCTGATGGTGGGAGAAGCCGAAGTCTTCGATGCCACGTTTGCTCTGGCCTACAACACCGTCTTCGATGAATGCCTGTTCGAAGCATGGACGACGCTTCCCGACGACAGCCAGCGGCCAGTCACCGAACACCGCATGTTGCCGCCTGAGCAGACTCGTCAGAAGCTGCGCGACCACGACATCACTCACATCTTTGTCAACTGGGGAGCCATACTCCGGTATCGCATGACCTACGGCTACACCGCATACGTCGATCCCGCCCGTTTCGAACAACTCGTCGATGACGGCGTCCTGCGGTCTCGCAAAACCTTACTTCAGCAACCGTGGAATACTCTCTCCGAAGCTGAGCAAACCATGGTAAAATCCTGGCGAGGTTACGATCAACTCATCCCCGATGATACATCGCTTTCGGTCGTGGAGCTGTACAATGTCACTCAGCCGTAATGATGGCACCGGGAGACAAGTCCGGCATTCTGCGGCACATTTTGTCATGAATCGCCGTTGACAGAAGCGCGTCATATTCACTTGCCGATGGGGTCTGGCGTCGCGTGCTTTGATTATCACAACGATGGCAGGTGTTTTCACACAGGCGCGAACGGGAATGCGAGTCGCGGTGCGACGTCGCCTACGTAGCGACTCGACTGCCATCCAGTGCGTTTCGGCCGTCACGCCACCTGAGGGCCGGAGGGAGAATCCTGCATCAAGGCTGATCCCGAACGACCGGCAGGTTATCTGCTGCTGACAGATGCACTGGGTGAGGCAGGCGGTAGCAGGCGGCTTCCTCAGCGTTACGGATGTAAAGACGATCACCGATCACAACAGGATGATTCCACGTCTTGCCTTTGATCGCTTTCAACGTGGCCACTTCAGAATGTGCCGATGGGTCCGCTTTCAGCAGCACAACATCGCCATATTCGCTGGCAACCAGCAGGAGCCTGGAATCTTCCAGCAGCAACACTTGCCCCTTGCCGTAGCGTCCGCCTTTCCATTGGCGTTTTCCGGTTTTCAGGTCGATACAGGTG
>JAYUVA010000159.1:0-6297 GCA_043754375.1 Candidatus Kuenenia sp.
GCAACACTGGCATTCACCTGGCGGATTTCCGGCGACCGGGTTGAATTCGGGGAAGGAGTCACAGCCACATTTTCCGGACGTGAGGCGGCACGATTCCAGGCGCGAGAACCCGCTGATCGGTTCCTCGTCCATTCCGTGGAACCGCGCGCCGGGCTGTCAGTTGCCGTGTTTGCCTGTGACGATTCTCCGGACTTCCCTTTTTCTACGGACTCAGCACACATCGCCAACGCCGATTGATTGATGAGAGTCAGCATCGCGAGTGAGGCGAACATGAGAAAATCTGAGAGGTACGACTTTCGATGGAAAGGCATCATTGGCCGTGCCTTTCGTTGATTGAAGTGTGCGTACCTGATTTCACTGGCAAACCATCGAGCGTTTCGGTGGCGGGTTCCTCTGGCAGCATTCCTGCAAAGCAGGATATTGCAGCGTTATGATTTCTTTTCCGCTCATATGCCTGTCCCATGATTCGCAATGCGGTCCGTTCAAGCTGTGGGGTGTCCGTGGAATCAATCAGCAGTCGGCAGGTGCGAATCGCATCTTCAGGGCGATTCTGCTCCATTGCGACTTCCGCCGACCGCAGTCTGGCCTGCAACGCCATGTGATTGGCTTCCGTTGTGGTCAGGGTGGCCAGCAGCAATCGAGCTTCTTCAAATTCGTGGTCGTGTTGATAACGTGCGGCAAGTCGCAGTACCGTGCGATCCCGCAGCCATGACTGCGGCAACTTCCTGAGTGCCAGCAGATACGCATCGTTCGCCTGTGCTTCAAGCCCCAGTTCCTCGCACGCTTCTGCCACCAGGACGGCCCAGTGTCCGCCGCAATACTGTTCCGGCTTAAATTCCGCCAGCGCTGACACGACCGCCCAGCCTTCGCGTTCACGTCGATCTGCGAGCACAGCGGCTCGAAATCGTGCCAAGGCCGACACGAAAGCAGCGGCTTCACGTCCCGGACCATTGGCCAGTTCCTCACGCCGCTCCATGAGCACGCTGTTTGCTCCCTGAGGGTTTCCAAAGATCAAATAGGCACTGCCCAACTGTAACGCAGCGTACGGTTCCATTGCTGAATCTTCGCTCAACGAGACTCCGCGCATCATGTTGGAGATGGAGAGTCTGCTCTGATCGTCTTCCAGCAACAATCGACTGACAAGAATATAGGCGGCGATTTTAACGTCGATCAGTCCGCCGGCAGCATCGATACTTCGGAGAAACGCTTCGCGCGATTCGTTGCGTTGATTCAAAGCCATCAGACACTTGCCGAGATTGAATGCCGCTTCCGTCTCAACAACCGAGCGCGGCTCCGATTCAATCTGCACCTGCAGAAACTGCACAGCATCGCCAGCCCGCTTCTGTTCATACAACAGGGTCGCCAGAGCCAGCCGACTATGGCCCGTCTGCCGTGAGGCGGCTCCGTCGGTCACTGCCACTCGCAGCATGCGCTCTGCGGAACTTAATCGACACTGGCGAAATTCCTCCGTCGTCAATTCTTCGCGATGCCGGATCAGGATACGTTCATCGCGTTGCTGCCAGCAGAGGTCGTAGGGGATCGTCATCCCGTCCAGAAGTGCCGCCAGCCGCGAAACATCGACATGAACCTGCTGCGTTCGCCCTTGAAGCTGTTTTGTCGCCTGCGAAGAGATTTCGAATTCCAGCCGGCACCCGTTTAAAAGGTTTGCCAACAGCGGTTCCAGTCGCGTTGTGCCGCAGCTGAGTCGAACGGAGATACCATCCGGAGTTTTGTCATCGAAGTGCAGCACCTGAAACTGAACGGGGCCGATTTTCGTCGGTGTCTCATGAATCAGCAGCGGAAGTTCATCAAGGAGTCTCGCAGGGTCCGCTGACCATTCGGGAACAGTCAGCGTTTTGTCATCCAGCAGATCAGCCGAAATCATTGAGGACTGTTCCTGCCACAGATCTCGTCCAATCAGATGCAGCACCTCGTTGCGGACGGTCGGCAGGAATTCGGATTCGTCGAGCAGCACCCGCCGCAGCAGATCTGTCTGCAGTCCGTCGTGTCGCTTCACGGCCGCCAGGCATCGCGCCTCCCCGTAACGCGCGACTCCGGCCCATGCCGGATCGGCCTGGGTAGCAGCAACTTGGCGATAGGCTTCCAGAGCTGCGGCTCGACGACCCGCTGCTTCGGCACATAACGCCAGTCGCATCAGAATCGCCGTCCCGGGTGGTCCCTGGGACTTCTGGCGGATCGCCTGATACGCTCGCATGGCCTGTACGTAACTTCCGCTGGCAAGTTGTTCGTCAGCGAGAGTCATGAGATTCACGGCCTGTTGCGTGATCTTGTCTTCGCGTACTGATGCTGCAGCATCCGAAGCCGCAGAAGGAAGTTCAGAGACTTGCTGCAGATCAGGAACCGGGGCTGGGACGGGACTTGAGTCGGCATCTACCAACAACGAGCCTTCTGTTTCCGCAGGGAATTCTGCGACCTGGCTGGATTCAGCGACCCCGAGACTCTCGTCACTGAATGGATCGGCGTCCTGCGATCGATGACTGCTATCGATCAGATCGCTGTGACCCGGTTCAAAATGCCCCGAGGTTTGATCGGTCAGAGAGTCGGAATGAGCTGACATGGCAGGGTCATCCACGACAAACGGATCTGCATCGACATGATGTTCGGAAAGCGTGTTGTGGTCTGCTGAATCGCGGTTGTGTCCGCCTGCATGACCCGTCGTGTCCGCTGGGCTGGCGTGGGATTGCTCTTCGAGCAATTCATCGCCAGCCTGAGTGCTCTCGCCCAGGGTTGCGTGAATCCCCTCGTTGCTCGCGGGTAATTCGGATCGCCATGTCATCGCACCGGCGGCTCCCAGCAGGACCATGCCGACCATCATCGCGATCAGAGAAAATGGTCGCGAAAGTAATGAAAACTTCAGTTTTTTTGGCGAGTCAGACACGTCACGCCCTCTTTCGCGGACCCCGGAAATGTTGCAATCGGTATAACCGTTACATCCTCATCGTCCGTCGATCGTGAGGGATTGAGTCAAAAATTCCAGGCAAGTTTTTTCTGCACGCTTCGATAACGCAGTCTGACTCAGGTTTCTCACCGGGAGACAAAGCAATGCAGATTCATCGAATCGATATTCCATCTGGCGGAGACACAACGCGTGCAGCGCGTACGTCGGGAACGAATACGGATCGAGAGCTGACGTTGTCGGCGTCTCGAGAAAACGAAGCCGAGGGGGTTGCGGGTGGCAGCGAGCTGGATCAGTTGACTCGTCAGCTTGACGGGATCAGTGACATTCGGCCCGATGTTGTCGCAGCGGCGAGAGTGAGAGTGCAGCGAGGCGATTACCTGACTCGCGCTGCGGCGGAACAAACAGCCGCAGCAATTCTGAGCAAGGATGCTTAGAGAAGCTTTCTGTCTGGAAGTGACACGGTCGGAATTTGTGTTGCTTCGGTCGATCGGTTCTGTTCAGGACCGGCAGCATGTGACTCTTCTTGCTGAAAGCACAGCTGGTTTCTTACATCCTTGATGTGGACCAAGACCGCTATCATGCGGGGCAAGGCCCACGACACTTTCGACGAAGGAAATGATCATGGGGTTGTCAATTGCAAACAATGTTACGTCTCTGAATGCCCAGAACAATCTGAATAAGGCATCCATGGGCGTCAGAAGCTCAGTGGAGAAACTGTCATCCGGTCTGAAAATCAACCGTGGTTCAGATGGCCCTGCGGCTCTTGTGATTTCAGAAAAGCAGCGTGCTCAGATCGCCGGCCTGAAGCAGGCGATTGAAAACACCGAAAAGGCTGCATCAGTTGTGCAGACCGGCGAAGGTGCTTTGAACGAAATCAACTCACTGCTCGTCAAGGTTCGCAGCCTTGCCATCGATAGCGCCAACAGCGGCGCGAACGATGATGACGCTCTGGCCGCCAACCAGGCAGAAATTGCCAACGCACTCGATACAATCAACCGTATTGCGAATAACACGCAATTCGGTACAAAAAAATTGCTGGACGGTTCTGCCGGTATCAGCGGTACAGCATCCGATGCCGACGTGACATTCCTCAAAGGAACGTCGGAAACCGCAGCTGGCACGTACGCTGTCACGATTACAACACTAGGCGAGCGAGCCACGGCAACGGCCGGTACAGCTCAAACTGCCGCCCTGACTGCTGACGAGACGCTGACGATTAACAATGTTTCCGTGACCCTGACAAACGGCATGAGCCAGACTCAGGTTGTCAACCGCATTAACGAGTTTTCAGCCCAGACCGGGGTCATCGCGGACGTAGACGGTGGGGCGACTCGTCTCTATACAAAAGACTTTGGTTCCGATGCCGACCTCACTGTTGTCTCGAATATTGCCGCAGGCGCAACGAGCAGCGGCTTAGGAACATCATCGGTGACGGACGCCGGGGTGGATGTGATCGGGACAATTGGCGGAACAAGTTACACCGGAAGCGGGAACGTACTCACCGCCTCTTCCGGAAGTGCCAAGGGGATCACAGTTCAGTTTGCTGCCGGAACCGGTGCCAATGCCACCACAACCGTCGCGACCGGAGCTCAGGGCAACGTGACGGCCACCGACAATTCACTGGTATTTCAGATTGGTGCGAACCAGAACCAGACAGCAAAGATTGCCATCAACAAGGTCAATCCTGATGGCTTGGGTATTGGTGTCAGCAACAATCAGTTCAACAATCTGAATGAAATCGACGTGACCTCAGCCAGCAAAGCTCAGGACACTCTCGCCGTGGTCGATGCGGCCATCAACGAAGTAACGAACCTTCGCGGTACGTTGGGTGCGTTTCAGGCCAACACGCTGGAATCAACAGCCAATAACCTGCGCGCGACTCTCGAAAATACAACGAACGCTGAGTCCGTCATTCGTGACACCGACTTTGCCTCGGAAATTGCAAACTTTACCAAGGGCCAGGTACTTGTTCAGGCCGGCACAGCGATGTTGAGCAACGCAAACCAGATTCCACAGCTGGTTCTGTCTTTGCTGCGATAATCGAACAGTTGAACTGATGAAAACTCAGAACGGTCCGGCCGGAACTGGAACTCCAGACTTCGGACGGACCGTTCGTCAGTTGGTATCACATTTGATCCATGCAAGTACTTACTCGTGGTTGGCGACCAGGTTGTCACTATGCCTATCAATATCAATGGTCTGGTTACAGGACTGGATACGGACAGCATTATCAGCGGACTGCTGGAAATTCAGCAGCAGCAGATCGACCGTCTGGATGTCCGTAAGGCCGACATTCAGTTGAAGCAGACGGCGTTCCGATCAATTGAATCAAAGATGCTCAGCCTTCGCGCTGACTCGAGTGTTCTGGCACGCAATACAAGCAACCCCCTCACGCGTCTGTCCGTAACCGCCAGCGACCCGGAAGCGATCATCGCCACCGCCAACTCCTCAGCCGTTCCCGGAGTCTATCGCCTCACGGTGAATACCACGGCTCAAGCGCATCAGGTGGCATCGCAGGGATTTGCCGACCTGGAATCCGAGATCACTCAAGGGACATTTGGTATTCGCCTTGGTTCAGGCGACCAGAAGTCAATCACGATCGATGGTAACAACAACTCCCTGTCCGGCCTGGCCACGGCAATCAATTCTTCCGGGGCTGGCATCAGTGCCAGCGTGGTACAGGATTCGAACGGCGGTGCAACACCATATCGCCTGCTCCTGACGAGTACCAAAACCGGGGCCAGCAATGAAATCTTCGTGACCAACAATCTGGCTGCGACCAGTGGTACTGCTGTGCAGCCTCAGATCAATCTCCTGAGTCCCGTTCAGGCAGCGCAGGATGCCAGTGTCACGATCGGATCCGGGCCTGGAGCGATTTCCGTGTCCCGTGATTCCAATCAGTTCCAGAATGTCATCGCTGGTGCAGGTTTTACACTGCTGCAGGTATCCGCAGGGCAGAATATCTCGCTCACGGTTGCCAAGGATAACACTGCGGCAGTCACGGCTGTCGAGAGTTTTGTGAAGTCCTTCAATGATGTTGTGCAGTTCATCGGCGACAACTCAAAATACAATGCTACTACAAATGACGGCGGCGTATTTCTGGGGAACCAGAATGCAGCACGCATCGTTCAGAAACTGCGTTCGGCGATTCAGGACGTCGTACCCGGTGCGAATCCGCTGGCGAACCGGTTGTCCTCCATCGGCGTGACATTCGATACTAAGGGCCAACTGACTCTGGACAAGGGCAAATTGGAATCGGCATTAAACGGCGGTATCGAAGGGGTCACTGCAGAAGACGTGAAGAAAGTCTTTTCCCTCACTGGCGAGTCCTCAAACGCCGGTATCACGTTTATTGCTGCCAGTACGAAAACACAGGC
>JAYUVA010000160.1:0-3211 GCA_043754375.1 Candidatus Kuenenia sp.
GGCGAGAAAGATCTGCACGAATGTCGCTGGCAGGCATCGCTGTCGCTGACGATTCCGAACGACTGGCTCAGTGGCGTCTATTTGGGTCGCCTCACCACAATTCCCGACGGCCACGAACCGTACTGGCAAAGTTACGTCATCTTCATTGTGCGTGATGACCGGCCTGCAGATGTCCTGTTTCAGTGCTCAGACAACACCTGGCAGGCGTATAATGTCTGGCCAAGTCACTATTCGGTTTACACACATCCCAAAGGCGGACAAGGGCCCTGGGCAGATGTGAGTTTTGATCGTCCCTACGGTCGCGAATCACAATACACATCTGTCGTGAACGATCCGTTGACGGTGGGCGCGGGCGAATTCATTCCCTACGAATTTCCGATGACTTACTGGCTGGAACAGCATGGTTATGACGTCAGCTATGTGTCGAACAGCGATATGTTGACTGCCGATCGCGGCCTGAAGTGCAAAGCGTTTATCAGCATCGGTCATGATGAATACTGGGATCGACGACAATATGACAGCGTCACGAAGATGCGGGACGAAGGTGTGAATCTGCTCTTTCTGTCCGGCAACAGTGTGTGTTGGGTGACTCCCCTGCGCGCGTCGTCTGATGGCAATGCGAATCGAATTTTTTTTCGCGGAGGACCGTACGGTGCGGAAAACGACTATGCCGTCGGTCGCGAGAAAGACAACGGGCCGTTCCCCTTTCGAGGCCCGGATGAAGGACTGCTCATGGGGGCTCGCAATGTGGAACCAGTGAACGGCGGCGGTGACTGGACAGCAACCAAAACCGATCACTGGATGTTCGACAATACCGGTATGAAAAATGGTGATGCAATCCCGGGGCTGATCGGCTGGGAGTATCATGGTCAGCCAGCGGAGATCCCTGGTCTGGAAGTTGTCGCCGGCGGCACAGCATGGCAAGGCGGTGTGAATCCTCAACAATGGACTGCAACAATTTATCCCGGCCCGAAAAACAACTTCGTGTTCAACGCAGCAACCATCTGGTGGGCGCAGGCGCTTGGCGATCCGCCGGGCCACACGTTGCCGTGGTCGCATCACAGCCGACCACATGGCCCCGATGATCGCGTCCAGCAGATCACTGGCAACCTGCTGCAGCGGGCAATTGGGAAATAAGATTCCGAAGTTCTATTCCGCTCCCGCCTGAACGCGTTTCCTTGCACGTTCATGCAGTTCGACGGGCACAAACTTCAGCAGGCGTTCGACCACAACGTCCGGCGTGACGCCCTGACTTGCGGCGGCGAAGGTGGTCATGATGCGATGACGCAGTACGGGTTTGGCGACGGCTTTGACATCATCCGTCGTGACATGAAATCGCCCCTGAAGCAGGGCGAAGGCTCGCGCGCCAAGGATCAGATACTGACCGGCACGAGGCCCTGCACCCCATGTAATCAGTTCCTTCACAAACGGCGGGGCTTCGCTTTCACCGGGCCGCGTCGCTCGCACAAGATCTCGCGCGTAGACGAAGACGTACTCGGCGCAGGGAACGCGGCGGACAACTTCCTGCAAGGCCTGAATCTGCCGACCGGTCAGAATCGGAGTCAGTTCCGGTTTTTCGGTCCCGGTTGTCTGCTTCAGGATTCGCAGTTCTTCAGCCGCTGTCGGATACTTCACCATAATGTTGAACATAAACCGGTCAAGCTGAGCTTCGGGAAGCGGATACGTACCTTCCTGCTCGATTGGGTTTTGAGTCGCCAATGTGAAAAACGGGTCCGGGAGATCGTACGTATGCGAACCGACGGTGCAGTGTCGTTCCTGCATGGCTTCCAGCAGAGCGGCTTGAGTCTTCGGGGGCGTGCGGTTGATTTCGTCGGCCAGCAATACGTTGGTAAAAAGCGGTCCCTGAATGAACTGAAACACGCGACGCCCGGTTTCCGGATCATCCTGCAGCACATCCGTGCCGGTGATGTCGGACGGCATCAGGTCAGGCGTAAACTGAATGCGTCGAAACGACAGTTGCAGAATGCCGGCAATCGTGCTGCACAGCAGTGTCTTGGCCAGACCGGGAACACCGACCAGCAGGCAATGGCCGCGACAAAACATCGCGATCAACAATTGATCGACGACTTCGTCCTGGCCGATGACAACCTTGCTGATTTCCTGCCGCATCCGCTGGTAGGCAGTCGTTAATCCACGAATTGCCTGTTCTTCGAGCGCCGTGGGTGCAACCTGGGCACGATCGCTGGTATTCTGGTGATCAAATTCTGACATGGCAGAGCGGTGATAGTCCTGGAATAGAGTCGGTTTTGAAACGCAGTCTGAGAATTTGAACGCAGAGTCGGATGAAATGCGAGCGGCCTGCCCAAAGATTTACGATGGCAGACAGGAAGTGGGAGCGAATGATGAGCGACGTCAAATATCTGATCTTCGATATTGAAACCGTGGGCGACGGTGATCTGATCCGGAAGGTTCGTTTTCCAGACGAAAATCTGACGCCGCGTGACGCTGTAGATCGCTACCGTCGGCAGTTACTGGAAGAGACCGGCAAGGATGTCCTGCCGCTCACGTTCGTGCTGCCGGTTTCCGTTGCCGTTGCAAAAGTGGCGGCCGACTATCGTCTGCTGGAACTGATCGTGCTTGACAGTCCGGAATTCCGTCCTCAAGAAATCGTTCGCCGATTCTGGCAGGGATGGCAGCATTATCAGCGACCGACTTTGGTGACATTTAATGGTCGCGGCTACGATGTGCCTGTCATGGAAGTGTCCGCCTTTCGATTCGGGCTGAGTATCCCGGCATGGTTCAACGTCGATTCCCGCGCGTTCGAGCAGTCTCGCAATCGTTACAATCACGACGCACATCTGGATCTGCAGGATCTGCTCACCAACTTTGGTTCGTTTCGCATGCATGGTGGCCTGAATCTGCTTGCGAACCTGATCGACAAACCTGGCAAGGCCGGCATTGATGGCTCGCAGGTGCAGAACCTGTACAACGAAGGCCATGTCGATCGCATCAACGACTACTGCCGCTGCGATGTGCTGGACACGTACTTCGTGTTTCTCAGAAGCCGCGTGCTGCTGGGGAAACTCACGCTGCAGGAAGAACACACATTGACAGAGATGACACGCGATCTGCTTTCGGAGCAGGCAGAAAATCATCCGGCGTATCAACACTATCTGAAAACATGGGATTTTCGCGTGCAGCAAAAGATCGACGTGATGCAGTCGATCGGTGTGCCGGTTGTGGAGGAAGT
>JAYUVA010000161.1:0-10820 GCA_043754375.1 Candidatus Kuenenia sp.
GTAGGCCGGAGCAAATTCGCGTAGGCCCGTGCCGGAACTACACAAACGTGATTTTCTGCATTTGACAGACTGTTGGTGATCGCAGGATTGGTTAGCGAATGCAGTTCCGGCGTTTATCGCGTTTGTTCGGTCCGGCCTACATTGTCGGTGAAGAATCCGGGTTTAACGGCGAGCCGCAGGCGTCGTTCACAAGTTTTGCCTGCGCCTCGCCGTTTAAACGAAAACACCAAGGCTTACCATCCACTCACCGAATATAGCGTATTCTCGACCACTCGGGTACTCGGATCAAGCGCCGCGCCCCACCGAACTCAAGTAACGCAGGCCGCGATGGCAAATGTACCAGAAAGGGCCGTCCGACGAGCAATCGATGCGGCACGCACGGGTCGGGCCAATTGCGGCTGTCGGACGATACCGGACTGTTGTCGCCCTGCACAAAATAACAATTCGGCGGCACCGTAAATTCCGATTCCACGGCATTGCGACGGCGTCCGGGTGTGTAAAAAACGTCTCGAAACATTTCCAGGTCTTCGATCCGCACGCTGCCGCCCTTCACACCCAGCGCCCAGCGTCGTTGCTGTGCCACTTTGATGGCGATCTCCGCAGCTTTCTCAGCATCCATTTTCTGTCCGGGCACCGCAGCGACCGTGGCTTCCATGGCATCCGTTGCAGAGTCAGCATCGTGAATTTCGAATGCATCAAAAGAGGTTTTCCCGTTGATCGCGACAATCACCTGCTGGTCGAAATTCGACACTTCCAGGAGCAATTGATCATGATCCGTTCGACTCGGCGACGAGGAAGCCTCGGCAGCCACAAATCGTCCCGATCGAACCACCGAGCTCTCATCAACATCGATCAGTTCCACCTGTGACGTCTTTGGACGAATCACGACATTGAAGATCTGATTGCCCACAGGAACCTGAGCCTGAATCATGTCCGGCTGCGACGACCAGGCAATTCTGCTGCGCAGCATCAAGTCACTGACGACGTATTCCGGAGACTCGACCATCGCGTTGTAGCCATAGCGATCAGTCACCGGCGATAAATGCGACAACGCCGCCAGCCGATAGACGGCCGACTTAAAGGAAGCACTTGTCGCCTGCCGCAGTAAGTCCCTTTGCAGATCATCCGGCATGACGCCTTCGCAGCGAAGCACTCGTCGCTCCTCATCAAAATCCAGACGACTGCTCCAGGAGATCGGCATCGAATTCCAGCGTTCCTTCAACATCGACCAGTCCGCAAGAGACTCATCATCCATCAACGGGGTTTCGGCCAGATGATGACCGCCGAACCATCGCCAGTTGCGAAAGCGAAGCCATTGCGTTTCCTTATTTTGAGCCGTCGCCGTTTCGTCCGGAGGCGTTGCGGTCACCAGCAAACCATCGTCCGCTGACCATCCGTCGTCCAGTTCCCACGGCAACTGCCAGTCCTCGTCATCCGCGAGATAGTGAATGTTCCGCACGGGAATCCGCATTGCCAGCTGCTGCCGGAAATTCTTGCGAGCGAGCTGACCGTTGATGAAGACATCACCATTGATAATCTGAATTCGGTCACCCGGCAACCCGGCAACCCGCTTCACGTACGCTTCCCCAGGCGACGCCGGATTTCGAAACACGACGACTTCCCAGCGTCGAGGCTGACGAAAATCGTACACATGTTTCTGTACCAGCAACTGGTCACCATGACTGTTCGGCACACCCGAAACATCGATGTTGATCTGTCCACAGTTTGGACAGGTCGCATATCGCCGCGAACCATCCGGCTCGGTGATCACCGGTGAATTTTCATCCACGGAATCATCAAAGGCGACACCGAACGCGAAGTCATAACGACAGGACGGACACGCGATTCGACGATGAAATCCCAGTAGCCCCGGTGCCATGGACCCGGTCGAAATGAGATACCCTTCCAGAATGAAGGTCCGCAACAGGATCACAGCAATTACAAAGCCAATTGCCAGGTCGATTGCACTTCGCAACCAACGCAGGTCAAATGAGTCGTCGTGAAGATTGCGGCGTGGCATAATCCATAGCTCGGTCGGCTGGCGACGGAGAATTTCAAAGGGTTCAACGACAAATGAAGTGCGCGGGTCAAGAGTGACTTAACCACGAATGGACACAAATAGTCTCAACGATTTATGCAGAGTTTGATTCGAGGAGTCATGCCCGACGACTTGCTCACGATGCGGTCGTGCCGCGACGTTTTCGACTTTCTTCAGCGCTTCTGACCGACTCTATTCGTGTCTATTCGTGTTCATTCGTGGTTCAAATCTCTTTTTCGTTGGCGGTTCAGCGACGAGGAATCGGATCAAAGGGGTCAGGCGTCTTTGATGTTTTTCTAACTCAGAATCGTTGCGACCACCTTACCGTGCACATCGGTCAAACGGAAGTCGCGGCCCTGAAAGCGATAGGTCAGTCGTGTGTGATCGAGTCCCAGTTGCTGGAGAATCGTGGCCTGCAAATCATGCACGTGGACAGGATTTTCCACGACGTTGAATCCCAGTTCGTCGGTGACACCGTACGTCATGCCGGGCCGCAGTCCTCCGCCAGCCATGAACATTGTGTTGGAGAACGGATGATGGTCACGTCCCAGAATTTCGCCAGCCGCCGTGCGCCCTTCTCGAAACGGCGTGCGGCCGAATTCCCCCATCCAGACCACGAGCGTTTCCTTCAGCAGACCTCGCTGTTTCAGGTCTTTGATGAGGGCTGTCACGGGGCGATCCATCAGCGCGCAGCGTTTGACGAAAGCGTCGCGAAGATCTTCGCCGGGATTTGTTCCATGGAAATCCCAGCCCCAGTCAAACAACTGCACCAGTCGCACACCTTTTTCAACAAGTCGCCTTGCCAGTAAACAGTTATTGGCAAAGCTGGCCGCGCCGGGTTCCGCTCCGTAGTCGGCAAGCAAGTGGGCCGGCTCCGATTTCAGATCCATCAGTTCCGGAACTTCCACCTGCATCCGGAATGCCATTTCGTATTGAGCAATACGCGTCAATGTTTCCGGGTCCCCCAATTCCGATGCCTGAAGCCGATTCAGATCATTAATGGCGTCCAGGCTGACTCGTCGCAGCGAACGGTCCATGCCTTCGGGATTTGTGAGGTATAACACTGGATCTCCGGACGTGCGACATTGCACGCCCTGATAAACCGACGGCAAAAATCCGCTTCCCCAGCCAGCCTTGCCGCCGCTGGGCAGTGAACCTCCGGAAACGAAGACGATAAATCCAGGCAGATTTCGATTCTCTGATCCGAGCCCATAAGTGATCCATGATCCCATGGACGGTCGCCCGGCCGTTCGGGGAATTCCTGTGTAGAGCAGCAATTCCGCAGGACCATGGTTGAACTGTTCGGTGTACAGCGATTTGATAAAAGTCAGTTCATCGACAATCGCCGACAGGTGCGGTACGGCCGCCGACATCCACGCGCCGGATTCTCCGAACTGACGAAACCGCTGCGGCGTCCCCAGCAAACGCGCTGTGGAGCCGGTGAATGCAAACGGCTTGCCTGCCATCAATGACGGCGGACACTCTTCACCGTTGCGTCGAACCAATTCAGGTTTATAGTCGAACAAGTCGAGATGCGAGGGTCCGCCAGACATGCTCAGCAGAATGACATTCTTGACTCTCGCAGGAAAATGCGAACTCTGTGGTGCGAACGGATCCGCCAATGTGTGGTCCGCCCTTGCAGGCTCATTCAGCAACGAATCCAATCCCGCAGCACCAAGGCCCAGCGAAGTACTTCGCAGAAACTGGTGACGCGTGACGGCCGCGAGTTGGTCGATGTCGGGATGTAGAATTGTTGTCATAAGGGGAGCTATCGTTTCGCCAGGAACTCATCCAGATTCATCAGCACATTGCCCACAACTGTCCACGCGGCGGCATCTGTCGGGTCGATTCCCGCTGGCAACGGCCCCAACGGATTGGTTCCCAGAGCGGTTGCCTGGATGGGATTCCCGGCGAGAGATGTCCTCGCTGATTCAAAAACTGTGACCACGCGCGTCAGTTCCGCATCCGTTGGCTGCCGGGTCAGGCATATCCGAAATGCAAACTTCGCCTGGTTGGAAACGGAATCGCCTCCCTCCGCCAGAATGCGTCGAGCCAGTCCCTGCGCGGCTTCGACAAAGACGGGATCGTTCAGAGTGACCAGAGCCTGCAGCGGCGTGTTCGTGCGGATTCGCCGGACGCTGCAGACACTGCGCTCCGGAGCGTCAAATGCAATCATTGATGGGTACGGCAGATTCCTGCGCCAGCGTGTGTAAAGCGCACGACGCCAGCGATCGTCGCCTTTGCTGGTTTCCCAGTCGGTACTCGCTCCAAAGGCAGCGGCCAATCCATTGACCGGTTGAGGCGGATGGACCGGGGGTCCATACATTTTTGAACTGAGCAGACCAGAGACGAACAGGGCCTGGTCACGCAGTGTCTCGGCTGAAAGTCGCACGCGCGGACCTCGAGCCAGCAGCCGATTGAGTGGGTCACGCTGGTACAATTTCGTTGCGACATGAGACGACTGACGATACGTAGAAGAGCATACCATGAGTTTCAGCATGTGTTTTGTGTCCCAGCCACTGCGGATCAATTCTGTCGCAAGCCAGTCGAGCAGTTCCGGATGCGACGGCGGTTCGCCCTGATTACCGAACTCCTCGGCGGTCTCAACAAGTCCGATCCCAAAGACTTCCTGCCAAAGCCGATTCACAGCCACTCGTGCGGCCAGCGGGTTGTCGGGATGCGTGATCCACTTTGCCAGCCCCAGGCGATCGAGTCTGACGCCTTCCGGCACCGGATTGAACACCACTGGAACTCCGGGCATTACGACCTCGCCGATGCTCTTGTAGTCGCCGCGAAGTGCGACATGCGTCTCTCGCTGGCCGATCTCTTTCATCACCAGCGTGGATGTGCTGAGCTTCGCAAGCTCCGCCTGGCCTGCGTCATGATTCAATCTGGCATCCTGCAGTTTTGCCAGCGCTGCGGCATACTCCGCATCACGGCCAATCTGAGCAACATCCAGAGTCGGCGGTTCTGAGTTGTTGTCTTCCGTCCCGTTGAAGATCGCAAACAGCTGGTAATATTCCTTGTGTGAAAACGGATCGTACTTGTGGCTGTGACATTGAGCGCACGCCAGAGTGGAACCAAGCCAGACCTGAGCCGTCGTGTTGACTCGATCGACGACCGAGGCATGGCGATATTCTTCGGCGTTGGATCCGCCTTCTGTGTTGTTGGTTGTATTGCGATGAAAACCCGTTGCAATGATCTGCGACGGCGTGGCGTCCGGCAGCAGATCACCCGCCAACAGCTCGATCGTCAGCTGGTCATAGGGCATATTATTATTGAGGGATTCGATCATCCAGTCCCGCCAGCGCCAGATCGTTCGCGGCGGATCGTGGATGTAGCCCTGCGAATCTCCGTAACGAGCCAGATCGAGCCACATCGCCGTCCAGCGTTCGCCGTAGGATGGCTTCGCGAGAAGTCGATCCACGGCCATCCCGACGGCATCGGGACCGGAATCGTCAGCAAACGCATGCGCCTCCGCCAGTGTCGGCGGCAGTCCCGTGAGGTCCAATGAAATTCGGCGGAGCAGGGAAAGTCTTTCCGCCGGAGTAGATGGCTTCAACACCGCCTGATCGAGCCGTGCCAGGACAAATGCATCGATTGGATTGGCAACCCACGCTGGATCAGACACGGCAGGCGATTCAGGACGCACGGGCTTGATATATGCCCAGTGCTGCGTGTACTCCGCACCCTGAGTGATCCATGTGTTCAGAATGGCGATCTCGTCGGGCGTTGGCTTTCTGCCATAATCCGCAGGCGGCATGGCGACATCCGGATCAGCACTCAGCAGTCGCCGCAGCATCTCACTGCGATCAGGATCTCCGGCAACGATCGCTCGTTCACCGCTTTGCAACGGTTGCGTGGCTGTTTCGCGAAGATCCAGCCGCAGGTCGGCCTTTCGAGTCGCCTCGTCTGGACCATGACAGGCGAGACAGTACCGCGAAAGAAGAGGCCGCACGTCTCGGCCGTAGTGAATGCGATCGTCCGCCGCCGCTTCGTGTGTGAAAAGCAACGCTCCGAATGAGATAAAGAAAATAAGTGAATGCTTCATGAGAGCTGTTCGTGTCTGGTTTAGAGTCATCGCTTGCCGGAAGACTTCCGTCGCTCGTGAAGTTTGGTAAGTTCGACAGAAACAGTGTGGCGGGAAAGTTTCGAAATGCAATGAGTTCGAGTTTCTCCCAAACGCAATTCGCACCTGCACGGTCCTGATCGACGAAGTTGAGATACGCGAGTACGATACTCGCAAGCGTACTGCCCTATGCACGGATGATGAGGCCCGGAATCTGGCACTTGATTCTGAGACCGGGCATGTGATCAAAAACTGAGGACATGATTGAATGATCGGTATCGTGGGAATCGTGCTGTCGCTGATATTGCTGATGTACCTGGCGTATCGGGATGTCAGTGTGCTGATCCTGGCTCCGTTGTGTGCGTTGTTGGCGGTCGTGTTCGATGGAAATCTGCCGCTGCTGGCGACGTACACTCAGATCTTTATGGGCAGTGTCGGGCAGTTTGTCAGAGACTTTTTTCCGTTGTTTCTGCTGGGAGCAATTTTTGGCAAGCTGATGGAAGACTCCGGGGCGGCGGCAAAAATCGCGGAGGTTGTCGTGCGGGCTGTCGGTGTCCACCGCACAATTCTGGCCATCGTGCTCAGTTGCGGCATTCTGACGTACGGCGGCGTATCGTTGTTTGTGGTTGTCTTTGCCGTCTTCCCGCTGTCGCGATCGCTTTTTCGACAGGCCGAACTTCCGCGACGACTGATTCCGGCAGCCATCGCGCTCGGTTCATTCACCTTTACGATGACGGCCATGCCGGGAACTATGCAGATTCAGAATCAGATACCCATGCCTTTCTTTCGGACAAACTCATTCGCTGCTCCCGGTCTTGGCTGCATCGGCAGTCTGATCATGTTTGGTCTGGGCATGCTGTGGCTGAATTCTCAGGCCACGCGCGCACGTCGAAGTGGCGAAGGCTTTGGTGCGATTCTTCCGTCTGATGATGTGGCGGCCGACGCAGCGATGCATCCAGACGCTCGAAAACTGCCTTCGGTCTGGAGTGCTTTTGCACCGATCATTTGTGTGGTGGCGTTGAATTTTGTGTTTTCGCAGTTTGTGATCCCGAACTGGGACGCCAGCTATCTTGCGGAAGAGCAGTTTGGCAAAACGGACCTGAGCAAAGTTCAGGGCACATGGTCGACAATTCTTTCGATGGTCGCGGCCCTGTTGATCACAGTCGGATTGCATTTTCGATCAATCGACAAGCTGAAAGTCTCACTCGCCGCCGGGGCCAGATCTTCGTTGCTGCCGATCTTCAACACCGCGTCTGAATACGGCTACGGCAATACGATCAAGAATCTGGCGGGGTTTGTGATCGTGCAGAAATTCGTCACCGGCATCGCGCCGGGGAACCCATTGATCTCCGAATCAATTGCCGTGAACTCGCTGGCAGCGATGACCGGTTCTGCCTCAGGCGGATTGAGTATTGCGTTGAAGGCTCTCGGCGAAACGTACTATCAACGGGGCATCGAAGCGGGCATCAATCCTGAGCTCCTGCATCGCGTGGCATCGATGTCCTGCGGAGGTCTGGACAGTCTGCCTCATAACGGCGCTGTGATCACGCTGTTGTTAATCTGCGGAGTCACGCATCGTCAGGGCTACAAAGATGTGGCGGTGGTTACGATTGCGTGTCCACTGTTCGCAACGATCACAGTCATCGGACTGGGGACGCTGTTTGGTTCGTTTTGAGCTGCGGTACAGTCAGCAACGCGGCGATGCCCATGCCGCCGCCGATGCAGAGTGCACCGATGGCGGCGCGCGACTTGCCGCGCGCGATATTGCATGCCAGGTGAGTCAGCAGTCTTGCGCCGCTGGCCGCCAACGGATGACCGATGGCAATCGCACCGCCTTCTCGATTGAAGTTGATCGCATGGCCGTCAACTGTGCGGACCGTCGTCTCATCGGTGGACACATCCAGCGACAGTTTTAATGCCTTCAGGCAGGCCAATGCCTGCGCTGCGAAGGCCTCGTTGATTTCCAGTGTATCAATGCTGGCCCAGTCTCGATTTGCCCGTTGCATCAGCGTCGTGATCGCATGAACGGGTCCAAGTCCCATACGCGCCGGGTCGCAGCCAACGACGACTCCGTCGATCCATTCCGCCAGAATCGGCCAGCCGTTGAATTCTGCAAATTCCTGTTCTGCCAGTAACACGACAACCGCACCATCGTTGATGCCGGACGCATTTCCCGCCGTCACCGTGCCCTTGCATTCGGGTTTCTGAAACACGGGCTGTAACACCGCCAATTCGGCCGTTGTGACATCCGGCCTTGGATGCTGATCAGTGGTCAGCTTTCCGATCGCAACTACTTCGTTAGTAAAATCACCGCGAGACAGTGCCGCACCGTACAAGTGCTGGCTGCGGGCGGCAAATGCATCCTGTGTTTCCCGTGAGATATGGAAATCCGTTGCCAACTCCTCCGCCTGCTCACCCATGTGGCGATTGCTGAAACTATCGACAAGCCCGTCGCGCTGCATGGAATCGACCGCCGCTGTAAAATCCGGCTGCTGCCCTTTCGCCGGTCGGGAGATCAGTAACGATGATTGCGACATCGATTCTGTCCCGCCTGCAAGCACTGCTTTCGCTTCACCCGCACGAATTGCACTGACCGCCATCAATGCCGACTGCATCCCGGAACCGCACATCATATTGACGGTCAATGCGGTTGTCTCGACCGGCAGACCCAACCGGATCGCGACCTGACGAGCCACATTCATGCCGTGACCTGCGGCCAGGACATTTCCGAGAATGACCTGATCGATCAACGTACGATCAATGCCTGCCAAGGCCGCGTTGCCCGCGACCACGGCCAGTTCCACAGGTGACAACTCCGCCAGGGCTCCTCGAAATCGACCAAACGGAGTCCGTTTTGCGGCAACAATCACAATACGTTTGATACAACGATCTTCGTTCACTTTCATGCCTCCGTGCGAATGGTCATCTGGGCCACAGTTCGAATGATGGGAGTGAATTCCATCCGGTCAACGACATCTCGCTGCACATCAATGCCCGGAGCGACCTCGATCAGTTCGAGTCCCTCAGGCTGAAGGCGAAACACGGCGCGCTCGGTGACGAAGAGGATATCCTGACCAGCGTCGCGGGCCAACGGACCGCTGAAAGAGATCTGTTCCACCAGTTGCACAAATTTTGCGATGTGCCCTTCGTGAACGATCCTCAGTTTGCCGTCTTCATACACGACTTCAAGTCCGTCCGTTGTCAGAGTCCCGCAAAACACCAGGCGCCGCGCGTTTTGAGAAATATTGACGAACCCACCGACGCCTGCAAATCGCGTCCCGAATCGCGACACGTTGACGTTGCCGTGTTGATCCACCTGTGCCGCACCCAGCGCGGCGAAGTCCAGCCCGCCGCCATCATAAAAATCGAACTGCGATGGCTGATCAATAATCGCTTCAGGGTAGCGGGATGCCCCAAAGCTCAGTCCGCCAGCCGGGATTCCACCGATCGGACCGCTTTCCAGGGTCAGTGTTACGTCAGACAACAGTCCCCGTTCAGCGGCGACCATCGCAATTCCCTCCGGCAGCCCGATCCCCAGATTCGCGATCGCTCCCGGCTGCAGTTCGTCACATGCCCGCATCGCGATGATTCGTCGTGCATCGATTCGAGTTGGAGTGTTTCCAATCGTCAATGGGATGAAGCCGGATTGCGGCTGTGAATCAGTGTCAGTTGCAGAACAAAACGCTGGATCGTACGGTTCCGCAAACGTCTGCCAATGTTCGTGCTCTTCGGCCACGACGATGTGAGTGACCAGTCGACCGGGGACGCGCACCTGTTGCGGCGGAGCCGGAGTTTCCAGAATTCGTTTCACCTGAGCGATGACAATCCCACCATGATTGTGGGCGGCCTGAGCGATCGGCAGGACGTCGCCGATGACAGCCTCCTCGTCCATCACGAGATTCCCGAATTGATCCGCCGCCGTCGCGCGAATCAGTCCCACATGAATCGGGAAAGCGTGATACAGCAGCCAGGTTTTTCCCCGCAGCGTGACCCGTTCGACCATTTCCTCAGTCGTCTTCGCATTCAGTCTGCCACCACCGTGTGCCGGATCGATAAATGTACCAAACCCCACCTGAGTCACGCATCCGGGACGCCCGGCAGCAATATCGCGAAACAGATGGCAGATGACGCCCTGAGGAAAATTGTAGGCTTCGATGTCACCGGCTAATGCCAGCCGACCCAATTGTGGACACAATCCCCAATGCCCACCGATGACGCGTCGCAATAGTCCCGCGTGCGCCAGATGATTCAGGCCTCGCGTTTTTCCGTCACCTTGTCCGGCAGCGTAAACGAGCGTCAGTTCATGCGGCCCTTGATGCGAAAGAAACCGTCGTTCGAGTGCAGCCGTCAGCGATTCCGGATGTCCCGCTCCGACGAACCCTCCACAAGCCACTGTCATTCCATTCTGTATCTGCATGACCGCATCGTCCGCCGAACAGAGTTTGGCATCGAGCGGAGTCTGATTTTGTGGTTGTATGGACATGGCATGTGATCGTATGAGCGGAATGGTGCCAGTCACCGGCGACTTCACCAGTCACCGGTGACTTCAATTTGATTTATTCTGCAAAGTCGGCAATTTCGTTTAACCCCGAGCCGCAGGCGATGGTTTCCAGCCACGCCGTCGCCTGCGGCTTTTGAAGTTGCGCTTTCAGTAGCTTGGCTCTCCAGAGCCGAGTTTTTCGCTACGTACGGGGCTCGACTCTGGAGAGTCAA
>JAYUVA010000162.1:0-5277 GCA_043754375.1 Candidatus Kuenenia sp.
AGAAGATGCCGCCAAGCCCGTAGCTGACGACGAGAAAAAAGACGCCGCAGCCGACTTGGGTGACGATCTGCCGAAGCCGGACGTCAAGCCTGGCGATGCTGAATCGGGGCCTCGTCGTTATCTGCTGGTCAAGGTGGAATTCGATGAATCGCTGATGGGCGCGAAACCCACGGAGCCTGTCGCACCTGAAATGCCGGCGATTCTGAACGAGGGAGCAGCTCCTGCAGAGACTCCCGCTGATGCCAAAACCGAAACCCCGTCGGCCGACGCTGTGCCGGAGAAAGCAGCGCCTGCCGATGATGCCGCTCCCAAAGACGCAGGACAGGAGGAGACCAAAGCGTCCGAACCTGGCGAATCGGCATGCGACGAACCTGGTGTAGATGACGCTGTGACACCTGAGCCAGCGGCCGTTGAATCCGCCATCACGGATGAAGCAGCATCAAAGATCGACGAGCCACAGCCAGCACCAGCACAGACAGAACCAGCCATTGGTGATGAAACTCCGGAGAGTATTCCGGCGAAGCAGACACCACCGGAATCCACGAAGCCGGAAACAGCGACTCCTCCAGCTGATGGAGAGGAAAAACCAGCCACTCCAGTGACAACTCCGCAGGAACCTGCACCGCCCGTTGATCCCAAAGCGGAAGCGCAAAAGCAGTACCTTCAGGAACTCGGGAAATATGAGGCTGAGAAGTCCGGTTTCGCAGATGCATTGAAGTCGTGGGAAGAACGCGGCAAGGCTGGTAAGAAACTTGCGGACGAATTATCGACGCGCTTCGAAGCATGGTACTACGTAATTTCGGCGGACAGCTTTGAGAAGCTGCGTCCGGCCCGCGCCGACGTGGTCGGTCCAAAAGAAGCAGCCAAGGCCGGAGACACCAGCACGCCACCGCAATTCGACAATCCTCTCGGCGGCATTCCGGGACTCGGCGAATAATGCCAAAATGCACGATGAAACTCGCAGCTCAGCAGCTCTGCTGTGCCACCTTTGTGGCAGTCCACGACAGCATGCAGGCGTCTGCACGCTCTTTTGGTTCGGCAAAACATATCCGTTTTTTTCGACTTTCGGCCACAGACTTGCCTATCTGCCCACCGGGAGCGATGATAGTCCCTACGTGGTGCGCCCAGTCGAACTCCTGAGTGCGTGCATCACCACTGGAGGATCTCATCATGCCTTCATCATCAGTGGTGCTTGAGATTCTGGACGGTCCGGCCGCCGGAAAGGTGTTTACTTTCCGAGGTCACGACACGTTCCTGTTGGGGCGTTCCAAAAATTCCAGTTTATGTCTGGACGACGACCTGGTTGTTTCGCGAAATCATTTGCAGATCGAGATCGACCCGCCGCGTTGCTTTGTGCGCGATCTGAAAAGTGCAAACGGGACATTTGTGAATGGCGAACGCATTGTCGAACGTTGGCTCGAAAATGGTGACACCATCAGCGGCGGTAAGACGTTCATTCGAGTTCGCATTGAGGAAATCGATGACGAATCTCTGGATTTCATAGATGCAACCGATGCTTTGGGTCCATTGGCCAAAACGGATTTAATGGAACGTCCACCGGCCAGCGTTGGCGGCTATCAGTTGGCAGAACAGATTGGCAGTGGAGCAATGGGAGTGGTCTACAGAGCCGTTCATCAGCAGACTGGCAAACTTGCGGCGGTAAAGCTGATCGCGCCGTCAATGACCACAAATCATCTCATTATCAACTCCATGATTCGCGAAGCCTCAGTGTTACGCCAGCTCGACCACAAGCGGATCGTGAAGTTCATCGACACAGGAGTGGCAAACGGGCAGGTGTTTCTCATTATGGAATATGTTGCTGGGATTGACCTGCTGGCCGCCCTGCGCAGCATGAAGAGATCCGCACGAATTCGCGTTGCATGTGGATTAATGCGACAGGTTCTCGACGCACTGGCTCACGCCCACGATCTTGGCGTGATTCATCGCGACATCAAACCCCGAAATATCCTCGTGTCGCAGCAAGACGGCGGTCTCAAAGCAAAGCTGGCAGATTTCGGTCTGGCAAAGTACTTTGCAGACGCCGGGCTCAGTCGCTTCAGCGGTGAAAACGAGATCAAAGGTACTCTGTCCTATATGGCACCTGAGCAGATTGAAAACAGCCGCTACGCCACACCGAAGGCCGATCTGTTTTCTGTGGCAGCGACCCTGTACACGTTGATCAGTGATGCTCAGATTTACGACTGCAGTGACGGTCGAATATCGATTGACACCATCCTTAGAAACGGTCCGACCCCGATTCAGCGGCATGTGGACGATGCCCCTTCAGAGTTGGTGCAGGTTCTGAATCGGGGTCTGGCGCATGATCCGAATTCTCGATTTGGCAACGCGACTGAAATGCGTGAAGCGCTCAGAAAGCTCTCGGGTGCCTGAATTCACCCCAGCGGGCTGTTGATTTGAATGTAGGGTGCGTGAAGCGGAGCGCAACGCACCACAGGGGAAAAGCCCAGGAAACTGGTGTGTTTCGCTATGGCTGCACACACCCTACTTGACTTCTCTGAAGCAACACTCCGCTTGCGGTATGGCTCAGCGTGAACTGCGTTCAATAAACCTGATCAACACCTGCAGATCCTGCTGGACCAGTCGGAATGCGGTTACGGCTGTCGCGAAGCCGATGGTTCCGCCAGCCGCCAGAGCCACAAGGGCAAAACGGCGGTCCAGTCCGCTCAATGCCAGAATCATCACGGACAACATTGGAACGGAAGCGGCAAGAATCAGGTGAATCCATAAATTGCGAGCCAGTTGTTTCAACGCCGGCAATTCTTCCTTTGACATTGTATCCCAATGCACCAGTGAGGGATACAGGCAGCGTACAACCAGCAATGAAACGCCAAAGAACGGATACGCAGCCGCGATCAGTCCGCACAGCGTCAGCGATGCGACGAAGTGCGCATAAATTGTTGCCGGCACTTCGCCTCGCAACAGATGCAATAAGATCGGATAAGCCGGTGCAGCAATGACCCACAGCGTAAGTCCGACAAATGCCGCAACATTGCCCAACTGCAGACATCGCTGGCGTTGTGCCTGAAGTTCTGCAGGACTCAGACGCGATTGCTCGTCGGTTCTTGTGGCGCGGGTTACAGATCCGGCGAGCCAACTGGCACTCAAAATTCCTGTTGGAAAAGTAATCATGTTGATAATCGACATGATGTGGATAAATGTTGGTTTTGCGGTCGGCATGGAAGCTTGAATTTCTGCGTGGTTGTACAGAAAGTTAAAAATTGCTCCGATCATGTTTGGAATCACGGTCATCGCAATAATTGACGTCAATGGCCACCGACGTACAATCCGTTTCCAGCCGGTGACATCATCGCACAGCAACTGGCGGGCTTCTGGTTGCTGGCAAAGGTCCAGTGCATTTGCCAGCGCCATGCCGCTGGGAAATCGTGCCTCAGGGTACGGAGCGAGGCATCGCCTGAAGACCTCACCCAGGCCGCAATCTTCCGTCAGGCACAGCGACCGCAAATAAGCGTCCGTGAGCCCCGTGCGACGGCCAGCCGTCATGGTTGCCAGTCGCTGGAGGTGCGGCACATGATGCCCGCCTTCGTCGAACGGACGCCGCCCCGTAAGCAACTCACACAGCACAATCCCCAGTGAAAACAGATCGCTGCGACCATCCATCTCCGCCGCCGTACACGGATGATTCGGATTGCAGGCCTCCAGATGTTCGGGCGACATATACGCCAGACTGCCACCCATACTTTCGTCTGCAGAAGCCCCTGCGAGTGTCGATCCGAAGCTGATATTAAAGTCCGCGAGCTTGGGAACACCTTCGGAAGTAATCAACACATTCGCGGGCTTGATATCCCGATGCAGCACACCCGCACGATGGGCGTAGTGCAGGGCTCGGGCCAGTTGATTTCCCATCCAGCACACTAACTGCGGCCACGACATCTCGGCAATCTGTCGGCGAATAGTGGATTCTGTGGGGCGGGTTTCACCGTGATTGTCAAGCTCCGCGTCAATCGCCCTGAGATAGTTCTTACCGTTCCAGTCGGACAGCGGAATGGCCTGCATTCGATGAATGACTTCGGCCATCGTCCCCCCTGCAGCATACTGCATATACAGCAATCGCGCCGAACCATCAGGCAGCAGCCGCTGATCGTAAACGCGGATGATGTTCTCATGGTCCAGCTGCGCCAACGTCTGCGGTTCGGTCCCTTTGTCGGCGGAAACCTTGAGTGCGACCAGTCGCTGCATCGATTTCTGGCGCGCCAGAAATACCGTTGCAAACGCACCGCGACCAAGACGCAGCAGCAGCTCAAAGTCATCGATCGTCTCCCCAGGAGATAACTCGATCGTCGAAGCCGGACCTTCACCGGACAGGAATGTGGAACGCAGCGCTGGATCGAGTCGAAACAAGCCGTCCAGTTCTCGTGCCAGCGCGGGGAATCGCTTAAACATCTCAGTCGGGGAAACACGGTCGCCGGCGTTCTTACGAATATGGTATTCTTCGAAGACAAGGTCCACGGTCACGATAGCGGGCAGATCCGGTACATCATCCGCATAGTCTTCGACCAGTTTCCGCAATCCGCGCTGCCAGCGGTGTTCCAGATCCAGCTTGATGAGTTCCGGTATCAGTTCCCGCCGCATCCCGGCAACATCCTCCGGAAGGAATTCGACGATCGACGGTGGATACGACGAAGATTCCCATGCGACGGCAAACGCTTCCAGCGTCTGAGTCAGTTTCGACCAGTCTTTTTCGTTAAGTGGCGATGCAATGGTCACGAGGGCGGAAGATCCATGTGGAAGAGCATGTTTGCAGAGTCGTCAAACTAACTGTTCCGGCGACGAGAGTCCAGCGGAGGAGTTGTTATACTCACGCTGTCCCTTCCGCACACTTTTGGCCTCCGGCGAGATTCCTATGTCGAATCCTGATCAAGTGTCAAGTCTTTCCACCCCGGACGAACTGGCTGCGTTCATTGAATCGCATCGACGGCAACTCCTGGCCTATGTGGATCGCAATATCGGTCCGGCGTTGAAGTCCCGGGTCGAGCCGGAAGACATTGTGCAGGAAGTGATCGTCTCGGCGCTTTCATCAATCGATCAGTTCCAGGTGGAGGGCCGCGACCCGTTTCGGTTGCTGTGTCAACTTGCTGAACAACGAATTATCGATGCGCATCGCCATCATGTCGGGGCTAAAAAACGCACCGCGGCACGAGAGGTTTCCATGGATGCACCTGTACCGGGCGGCGATGGATTTGGCTTCATTAACATGCTTGTCGCCAGCATCACGTCACCCAGCCAGGCATTTTCCCG